>CAKZJI010000342.1 GCA_936941515.1 uncultured Propionibacteriaceae bacterium | reverse complement strand
ACTTCGTCATGGTCGGCGCGCTCGTCATCGTCGCCGTCGCGGCGATCCTGTGGTATCTCAACGGCGGCACCGCGACCGCTCCGGCCGGCGACACCACCAACGTCAAGGTCGAGGCACCTGCCGCTCCGGCTGCAACCACCAGCAGCACCACGCCCGCGGTCGGCCCCATCCACAGCACACCGACCACCACGATCACAATGGGCGGGATCGCCATCAGCAGCTGCGACCAGGGCTCGGTCAGCTCTGCGACGGGCTTCCAGGTGCCGGCCGCCCATCCCCAGGGCAGGCCGATCAGGCAGGCGATTCCCAGCCCGGTCAGCGCCCGCTGGAGGGTGAGCAGCACCCCGTCGCCAAGTCCCCCGTTCTGGAGCAGCTTCAGCAGCGCCTCCCAGGTGGCCCGCGGCCCGGGGAAGGCGTAGATGGGATAGTGCGACGACGCGACATCCCACACCAGCACCACGATGGCGAGCCCCACCCACCACAGCAGGAGGGCCCGCCATCGCGGCTCTCTGTCGCCGGGTGTGGTCACCTGGGGTCGGCCAGGTAGAAGTCGTCGGCAGGCATCTTGCCGCCGACGATGTCGGGACTGAGCGTCGTCAGCCGCGTGTAGAAGTCCTCCAGTTCGGACTTGGCCTTCTGCGCCGGAACCACCTCCAGCTGCAGCCTGGGGATCACGCTCTTGACAGCGGGCTCTTGCACCTTCGTCTTCTCGGTGATCGTGGCGAGGGCCTTCTCGTCGAGGGAGTTGACCTGCGTGACTGCGGCCTCCAGCTCATTCAGGACACCACCCACGAGAGCCGGGTTGGCGTCGACCAGCTTTGAGGGCATCACCACGCCGGCCATCGGGAACCGCGCCTGGCCGCCTGTGACCTTGCCCCACAGCTCCTGCAGGTTGAGGGTGCGGTCCAGGGTCTTGCCGGCTTCCTTGGCTTTGCCCTGGACGACGGTGGCGACGTGCTCGGGCAGCACGGCGTACTCGATCTGCCCGGAGAGCAGCGGCTGGATGATCTCTGAGGCCTGCTCGTATTTCGTCACCTTGATGCCCTCGGCCCCGCCGTCGAGGGAGATGCCGCTCTGGGTCATCAGGTAGCGGAAAACCAGGTCGGGCATGTTGTTGGGCATCGGCACCGCGACCTCCTTGCCCTTGAGTCCCTCGACGCCCTGCGCCGCCGATCCCTCCGGGCCGAGGACGTAGAGCATCCCCCAGACGGTGATGGCGACCAGTTTGACGGGAAGCCCCTTGTTGAACAGGTTCGCCGCCGCGTAGGAGGGTGTGGCGACCAGATCGGTCTCGCCGCCCACGACCAGCGACTTCATGATCTCGACGTCAGCCCAGTTCTGCACATCGGTCTTCCCGACGAGGCCGTCGAGCTTGCCGAGGGTCCCGAAGGAGGCCATGGGCGCCATGAACGCCAGGGTGGTGGGGACGTGAACGCGCAGGGTCTCCAGCTTCGACGGCGAACCCGAGGGCTGCTCCGAGTTCGGGGTGCCGGAATTCGACTGCTGGGAGCATGCGGCCAAGCCCGCGGTGCCGAGCATCCCGAGGCCTGCGAGGGTGAACAGGGACCGACGCTTCATGATTCTTCTCCTTGGTCGATGGGGGGTTCGGTGGTGGTGTCGGCGGTGAGCTGCCAGGTTCCGGGCGGGCCGTCGAGGTGCAGGTGGAGGTGGGAGACCTCGTCGGCCTCCTCGGGGTCGTGGGTGACCCACACAGCGACGACCTCCTCCTCGGCGAGCAGCTGGATCAGGTCAGCGCGCAGGGCCGTCGCCAGGGGCTTGTCGAGGGCTGAGAACGGCTCATCGACGAGCAGGAGCGCGGGGCTGGTGGCCATGGCGCGGGCGATGGCGACCCGCTGCCGCATGCCGCCGGAGAGCTGTTTGGGGTAAAGGTGGCTGGCGGGGGCCAGGCCGACGCGACCGAGCCACTGCTGCGCGATGAGATCCGGGTAGTCTCCCCCGACGACGAGGGCGACATTGCGGTGGGCGCTATACCAGGGCAGCAGCCGCGGCTCCTGGAAGACCTGCGCCAGCCGCCCGTCGGGCCGGGTGACGGTGCCACCGTCGCAGGCGCTGAGCCCGGAGATCGCCTTGAGGAGGGTGGTCTTGCCAGCCCCTGACGCTCCTGTGACGGCCAGTGTCTGGCCAGGCTCGACGGTGACGTCGAGGTCCGCCACGAGGGTGTTGCCACCGCGGATCAACGTGACACCGGTGAGGGTAAGGGCTGATGTCATGACGCCTTCCGGGCGAGGATGACGATGCCACCCATGAGCCGCCCCTGGAGCTGGAAGCCCTGGCGCATAGCCTTCAGGCGGTCGCGGGCGCCGGGGGTTCTGCGGGCGTTGCGCCAGAATCGCAGCGCACCCCATAGGCCCTCGTCGTCGATGAGGCGACGGGGCTCAAGCAGATGCAGGGGCGCCCGGTCATGCCATCCGGCGACCAGGCCGTGGTCGGCGAGCAGCTCGGTCCAGCCCTCCAGGGTCAGTGGCCGGGCTCCGACCTTGATGATGCGGGACAGCTCTTTGCGGGCGGTTTCGCGTTCCTCGTCGGTGTGGTCGGGCAGCCAGGCCATCTCGTGCATGGCGTAGCGTCCCCCGGGCCGCAGCAGCCGGGCGGCCTCTGCGACGATGGCGTGCTTGGCCTCTTGGGACTGGATGGTGAGCATGGCCTCGCCGACCACTAGGTCGGCGCTGGCGTCGGGCAGGCCGGTGTCCTGGGCGTCGGCCACGACGTATTCGGCGTCCGGGTGGCGGCGGAGGATGTCCTTGACGGCGTCACGGCCCTCGGGGTTGGGGTCAACACCCCGGTAGGAACGCGGGTTCCTGGCCAGAAGGAGCTCAGCGGTGGCCCCGACGCCGGGGCCGAGTTCGACGATGTCGTCGTCACTGCCGGGCTGGGCCTGGGACAGAAGCCTCGCGGTGAGGGCGCGGCCGCCGGGCCGCAGGATGCGCTTGCCCAGCTTCGCCAGCAGCCAGTGCCCCTGCATCCGGGCGGCCTCAGGTCCGGAACGGTCTCCCTTGCTCCCTGTGGCCTGCTGCGGCTCCGCGTTGCTCATCTCACCTCTCCGGCTGCTCAGACTGAGCGACGAGCGTAACCCAGGGACGCCCATTTTCGGAAGGGTGGTGTGCCGTTATTTCTGCTGGCGCGGGGGACCTGCGTCGCGATCACAGGATGTATCGCAGATCCCCCGCGTCAGCGATACCGCCATCCTGGTCTTCCGGTACCTGCAGCACGCGAGCGGGGCATCGACGGCGCACAAACCCCTGGCCACGGCGTGCGCGGCAGCCAGGGGTTTCGGGACGATGCCGTCAGCGACGTGCTACTTGGACGCACCCTCCGCCTTGTCGTCGGCCCGGTTGACGGACGGATCCTCGCCGTTGACAATCTGGGCGGAGTCCTCAACGAACTCCTCGTTCTTCCAGTGAGGCTTATTCATGGGGCGCCAGAAACAGCGAAATCCCTTGTCAGAGCCCAGTCGCCAGCAGCTGCGAATAAGCCTCATTCTGCGAGGTCGTATTGAGATTCGCAGGATCTCATTGCTAGATCTCAGCCCATCCGATAGCCATCAGTTGCCCTCCATCTTGTTTTGCCAATCCCCGTAGGCACCTGTGTTTGTGGCCCCAGAAGTGTCCGATTGGGAAGGCAGCGTCCCCGCGGAACGCAGCGACGCCTCAAGGTCAGCCTCATTCTGACCATAGAAGTTCGCTGCAGACTGGACGTCATCACTGAAATCCTGATACTTGTCCTTGAGGTCTGAACGCCTCTATGTCCACCGTGCTGGCGGTCGACTCGATCTACGAGCTGGCCGATGCCGACCCCGTCATGGCGGAGAGCGCATCCACCATGGCAGTCACCAGATCGACAGTCCCGATCTGGCTGGCAACGTCCGCGGTGTCCGAGGACAACGCCTCCAAGTCGCCGGTCACAACATTCACATCACTCACCCGATCCTCCAGCGCTTTCTGACCAAGCTATACCGGTAACACCCCAGCCAGTTTGCTATTGCTAACCGACCTAGCCAGAGCATGCATCGTCCGCGGGCCGAGTAGAAGCACGAGTAGTCTGCGTAGAATCTGCTCGTGCCTGATCTGACTCAAGCTCAACGCAACGCCGTCGCCGAGCTGGTCCGCAGCTCTGGGGGGGTCAGCGACCTGGGACGTCGCTTCGCCGACGCCGGGCATCAGCTGTACCTCGTCGGCGGTTCGGTGCGGGACGCGCTGCTCGGTGGGCTGGGGCACGACCTGGACTTCACCACCTCCGCGCGTCCCGACGAGACCCACGCGATCCTGCGCGACTACACCCCCGCCACCTGGGACATCGGCCGCGACTTCGGAACGATCGGCGCGATGAGACGCGACGGCGATGCCGAGTGGCAGATCGAGGTCACCACCTTCCGGGCTGACGCCTACGAACCCGAGTCCCGCAAACCGGTCGTCGCCTTCGGGGATCGGATTGAAGAGGACCTCGTGCGCCGCGACTTCACCATCAACGCCATGGCGGTGAACGTCGTATCGGGTGAGTTCGTGGACCCCTGGGAGGGGCTACGAGACCTCTCAGAGGGGGTGCTGCGGACCCCGTCGCCGCCGGAGATCTCGTTCAGTGAGGACCCGCTGCGGATGATGCGGGCTGCGCGGTTCGCGTCGCGGCTGGGGTTCCGGG
Source organism: uncultured Propionibacteriaceae bacterium (assembly GCA_936941515.1). Lineage (GTDB taxonomy): Bacteria > Actinomycetota > Actinomycetes > Propionibacteriales > Propionibacteriaceae > Arachnia. The sequence continues at coordinate 5,684 of CAKZJI010000342.1, read as the reverse complement.
TCGCCCCCGAGGTGCAGGCGGCGATGAAGGAGCTGGCGGAGCGCATCGCCATCGTCTCGGCGGAGCGGATTCAGGCCGAGCTGTCGGGGCTGCTGCTGACGGATTCGCCCCGCGAGGGCCTGGACCTGCTGGTGCGCACCGGCGTCGCGGAGCACATCCTGCCAGAGCTTCCCGCGCTGCGCCTGGAACGCGACGAGCACATGCGTCACAAGGACGTCTACGCCCATTCCCTGACGGTCCTGGAGCAGGCCATCGATCTGGAGAGAGCCCGCGGTCACGAACCGGATCTGGTGAACCGGCTGGCAGCGCTGCTGCATGACATCGGCAAGCCCGCCACCCGTCGTTTCGAGGGCTCGAAGGTGACGTTCCATCACCACGACGTGGTGGGGGCAAAACTGGTGTCGAAGCGGTTGAAGGCGCTGAAATACCCGACGGCGACGGTGAAGTCTGTGGCGAAGCTGGTGGAGCTGCACCTGCGATTCCACGGCTATGCCGACGGAACGTGGTCAGACTCGGCGGTGCGGCGCTACGTCCGGGATGCGGGTGACGAGCTGGAGCGGCTGCACATGCTGACCCGTGCGGACTGCACCACCCGCAACCGGAACAAGGCCACCCGGCTGCGCCGCAGCTACGAGGAGCTGGAGTGGCGCATCGACGAGCTGGCGGCGCAGGAGGAGATCGCCGCGATGCGCCCCGACCTGGACGGGCAGCAGATCATGGAGATCCTAGGCATCGCGCCTGGCCCCGTCGTCGGCAAGGCCTACACATTCCTGCTGGAGCACCGGATGGAGCACGGTCCTGTCCCCGAGGAGGAGGCCCGTCGGCTATTGCTCGACTGGTGGTCTCAGCAGTCGTGACGGGGTGCCGGTGAAGGCTTGTGCGGGGAGCATCACCGACGCCAGGCCTCCGCCAGAGCTTTCCAGTGGGCGTCTGTCATCAGATCCGACGGGGTCACCCACACGGCAGTGCTGCCGCCCTCGACGGCTTCCTTCGCTGCTGCGTTCAGCTTCTCAGGGGTGATTGTCGAGTCATCCCTCCCCCACAGGCCGATCGACAGGATGTCACGGCCTCGGCTCCTCGCGGCGAAGGCGGCGGCCAGGTCGCGGGTGGAGGGGGATGTGTCGGTGACATTGTCGAAATAGTTCCACAGGACGAGACGATCAGCCCTCTCCGCGAGCAGGCCATAGTCCTGGCCGGCGTCTTTTCGGTCACCGTTGGCATCCTCCAGAGGGGCCTTGACCTCCATCCACAGCTCGGGGCGGTTGGGTGCGGCGGCGTTGACCGCCTCACGCACCCGTCTGACGAGGCTGGCCAGCGCCTGGCAGCGCCACGACACGATCAGCGGGTCGCTGACGTCGATCTCGCCGTTCCTCCGCGGCCAGTCGCTGGCTCCCGTCTCATATGTGAAATCTTCCAAGTCGTTCTGCCCATAGGTGGTGTCCTCGAAGTACAGATCCGTGAGGCTAATCGCCGTGGGCTGGTATCGCCTGGCTGCCTCGGCCGCCATCTCAATGATCTTCTCTCCAATCTCACCCCGCGTCAGCGCCTTGAGGCTGGGGTGAGTCCCCGACACCTCCCCCTTGGTGCTGACCCCCGCGACGGTGGGATCCCGCTTGATTTTCTCCGGGATGAGGGCATCCAGGATGAGTGTGACGGGTCGCCTGCAGCCGCCGTTGACCGCGATGGCATCAATGACCTCCTGCACCTGATCCGCCTGGGGGCTGTCGGATTCCAGTATCTGCCCTCTCCAGGGGAACAGAGCCTTCTCGATCCTGCCCATGGAGATCGCGACCTCGTTTGCATGTATCTCGTCAAAGCGGGCGGCCAGCCTCTTGATCCTGTCCGACCCATTCGTGATGTCTGCATACGAGGCGCTGAATATGCGTCGTTCCGGAACCTTCACCCCAGGCGTGCCATGTGCGGCCGCACCTCCGAGCGAGGCCAAGGCAAGACCCCCCAGAGGCGCCCCTAGAACTACGCGTCTGCTTATCATTCCTGATTTCCTGCTCATGAGTTTCATCTCCCATCCCGCGACGTGCCATATGAGACAAGATCTGCAGTAAGCTCCGCACGAGCAGACCCTCTGGACACGTGTCGCTCTTCGATCATCTTCCGGTTCAACACGGCTGTTGATTTGTGTCGTGACGGACATGGATAAAACAACTTGCCTCATCAGATGGCGGCAAGAACACCGTTCCCCCTGCATGAGACCAACCAGCTGTCAAGGACTGTACAGCAGGGCGGTGTCAGGCCCCTGAGCATCACCTCGCGGAGCCGTCACAGACCCCGTCGGCGCGGGCTCTGCCCTGGAAACGTCAGCAGGAGCCCGTAGAGTGAGAGCGTGGAGACCAACAGGATCGTGCCAACCTCGACGTACCGGCTTCAGCTGAACGCCGATTTCACCTTCGACGACGCCGCCAACCAGCTGCGCTACCTCAACGACCTGGGGGTGACGCATCTGTTCTGCTCGCCGATCCTGCAGGCGGCACCCGGGTCGACGCACGGCTACGACGTGGTGGACCACTCCCGCATCTCCGCGGAATGCGGTGGGGAGGAGGCGTTCCGCAGGCTGTCCCAGGCCGCCCACGACCTGGGGATGGGCATCGTCGTCGACGTGGTTCCCAACCACATGGCGGTCCCCACTCCCCTGTGGCACAACAAGGCCCTGTGGGATGTGCTGCGGCGCGGCGGGGACTCCGATTTCAGGCACTGGTTCGACATCGACCTGGCTGACTCCCAGGCCATCTTGATGCCGGTGCTCGGGGACCGGATTGGCAAGGAGCTGGAGAACATTCATGTCGATGTCGCGGAGATCCACGGGGAGCAGCAGCCGGTTGTGCGCTACTACGATCATGTCTTCCCCGTGCGTCCCGGCTCGGAGGGCAAGGAGCTGACGGAGCTGCTGGAGGAGCAGTGGTATCGCCTGGCGTATTGGCGCGTCGGCAGCGAGGAGCTGAACTATCGCCGGTTCTTCGACGTCGACACCCTGGCCGCAGTGCGGGTAGAGGACGCCGAGGTCTTCGAGGCCAGCCACCGCAAACTGGTGGAGCTTTTCCACGAGGGCCTGATCGACGGTTTCCGCATCGACCATCCCGACGGCCTAGCCAACCCACGCCAGTACCTGGCCGATCTTCAGCGCATCACCGGCGGCTGCTGGGTGGTGGTGGAGAAGATCCTGGAGCCCGAGGAGCAGCTCCCCCAGGACTTCGAATGCGCCGGCACCACCGGCTACGACTCGCTGCTGCGCGTCGGCGGCCTGTTCCACGACTCCAGCAGCCTGCCGCGTCTCACCGACCTGTGGGAGCAGGCCTCCGGCTCGGGTGAGGGGTTTGCGTCGTCAGTGCTGCGGGCCAAACGCGAGATCGTCAAGGAGTCGCTGTTTACCGAGGTCAATCGGCTGGTGACCATCGCCGTGGCCATCTGCGACGGCGACATCCGCCTGCGCGACCACACCCGTCGGCAGCTGAGCCACGCCATCAAGGAGCTGCTGGTGCAGTTCAGCCGCTACCGCGCCTATGTGGAGCCGGGACGTCCCAATCCTGAGGAGGAGCGGGACGTGATCCTTGAGGCTGCGGACCGGGCGCGCCAGAACCTCACCGAGGACGAGCTGGACTCCCTGGACCTGGTGGTCTGCCTGGCGCTCGGCGAGACAGGCGTGCCCGACATGGGCGGCCCCGCCGCCCTGCCTACGCCGTCGGAGATCCTCAACCAGGTTCCCGGCCTCAAGCACAACCTCTCCGATCTGCGCGCCGAGTTCATGGTCCGCTTCGCCCAGACCTGCGGCCCGGTGATGGCCAAGTCAAAAGAGGACACGGCCTTCTACCGATGGAACCGGTTCGTCGGCGTCAACGAGGTCGGCTCAGATCCCACCATCGTCGGCGTCAGCTCCGACGCCTTCCACGAGTTCTGCCGCACGCTGGAGACGCACTGGCCCACCACGATGTCGACGCTGTCCACGCACGACACGAAACGCAGCGAGGACGTCCGCGCCCGGCTGGCCGCCCTCACGGAGTACCCGAAGGATTGGGAGCAGTGCGTCGCAGACCTGCGGGCCGCGACGGAGGAGACGCGGCCAGAGGTCCTCGACGGCAGCACAGAGCTGTTCCTGTGGCAGACGCTGGCGGCCATGTGGCAGCTGCCCGGCACGGAGGCGGGCAAGCAGCCGATCAACACCCAACGCCTCGACGGCTACCTGCGCAAGGCGATGCGGGAGGCCAAGAACCACACCAGCTGGACCGACCCGAACGAGGCCTACGAGGATGCCATCGTCGAATTCGCGACGGCATCGCTGACCGACCCGAGGGTCGCGGAGGCCCTGGATGCCTTCACCGCAACCTCCCTGCACTATGTGCGCTCCGCGATCCTCGGGCAGAAGCTGATCCAGCTGACCATGCCGGGGGTTCCCGACGTGTATCAGGGCAGTGAGATCGTCGATCTGTCGCTGGTGGATCCAGACAACCGTCGCCCCGTCGACTACTACCGCAGGATGGGGCTGCTGCGTGCCCTGGAGGAGCATCCGCCCGGTGACCTCGACGCGGAGAAGCTGCTCATCACCTCACGGGCGCTGCTGCTGCGCCGCGACCACCCCGACGCCTTCCGCGGCCCGGGTGCCGACTACTGGCCGGTTCCCACCACCACCGGGCATCTCGTCGCCTTCGGTCGCGGCTACAAGAACGCGGACCATCCCGTGTCGATCACGGTGGCGGGCCGGTTGTCGTCGTCGGTGGCTGGCCGGGACTGGGACGGGCACCAGGTGATCCTTCCAGACCACCGGTTCCTGGATGTGCTGTCGGGACGCGAGTTCCAGGGCGGACCGACCGCAGTCTCGGACCTCCTGACGCATCTGCCGGTGGCGCTGCTGGTCCACCAGGGCGGCTGACACCCCTCTCACGACAGGATCAAGACATCATGCGAGACATCACCCGCCCCGAGGTCTGGGCCCCCAACGCCACCACCGTGGAGCTGCTGCTGGCCAGCGGCCCCTGGTGGCTGGCCATGGGCTGGATGGTGCTGTCGCCCACCATCGCCGTCTTCCTCAACAACCTGCTGCAGGGCATCACCGGCAGCCTGCAACTGCCCGCCCGGTTGACCACAGGCTGACGCTCGATCCCTGTGGTCTCGCTTACAGCCTGCTTCGGCCTCCCGCCTCCACTCCCAAGGTCGTTCCGGCGCGAGGCTGGACAACCGGGCTCACGGCCCGCGTCAGCGGTCCCGCCCGAAGGGACGAGATGGGCAGGGCAGGGCGACCAGGACCGGCGGGCGAGGGACTGGCTCGGGACGAGACAGGCATCCGCCCGCGAGCGGCCGGGAGCATCGCCCTGACCAGCTCGGGTGGAGGCCGGCTCGCCGGCCGGAACCGGGGACGCGACCCGAAGGGGGACGCCCTACTTGATGACTTTACGCATGGAAGGCGAGAGGCGGGCCAATCCGACGACTTCGTAGGCTTTGGTTTCGGGATTGAGGACCATGAGGCAGTTGCCCCGCAGCTCCAACTGAATGATGCCTTCCGGATCACTCAAGCTGTCGAACTGCGACAGCATCAACTCGATCATGTCTCGGGTAACTTCAGCCCTGCATTCGGTTGCTGACTCTCGTGCCGCAAACATCGAAACCCATCCCTCTGTAAGTTAAACGGGTGTTAACCGTCCTGTCTGACAAAGCTATGCCACTGGCTAAAAAGCCAG
>CAKZJI010000341.1 GCA_936941515.1 uncultured Propionibacteriaceae bacterium | reverse complement strand
ATACATAGAACTTTATTAGATACGCTGCTTATGGCACTGACATTGGGGGATCTTGTCCCCGACCTCTTAGGCTTGGACGAAGCAGGGCAGGAGGTGCGCCTCTCGGACTACCCTGGGCGTAAGATCGTCCTCTACTTCTACCCCAAGGACAATACCTCGGGCTGCACGGCTCAGGCATGTAGCCTGCGTGACGGCTACAGCGAGCTCCGTGCCGCTGGCTACGAGATCATCGGGGTGAGCCGTGACTCGGCGAAGAGCCACGTGGGCTTCCGCACGAAGTACGAGTTGCCCTTCCGCCTGATCGCCGACACCGATGTGCGCCTCAATGAACTCTTCGGCACTTGGATCGAGAAGAGTATGTACGGCCGCAAGTACATGGGCATCGACCGCTCGACCTTCCTGGTCGACAAGGACGGCAACCAGGTCAATCCCAAGGCCGCCCCCACCAACACCGATCTCTTCCTGAAGGTGCCTGAGGACGCCAAGGACGGGACGCAGGAGATCAAGGCTGAGGCCGAGGGCCACACCTACGCCAGCCAGATCCTGGTCTCGAAGGGCCCCCGCAGCCAGACCATCATCATTGGCAAGTACAAGACCGTGACCGCCAATGAGAAGGGCCAGGTCTCCTGGACCGCCAAGCCATCGGCCACGCCGACCCCCACGCCGACGCCGACCCCCACGCCGACGCCGACCCCGACGCCAAGCAAGCCGACTCCGGTGAAGCCGCGTCTGCCCAAGACCGGTTTCTGAGGTAGCCACCGAGGGAGCTGATCCCATGAGGGGCCGGGATAACCCGGCCCCTCTTCTCATGCCCTGCGGATGGATCGCTGGAAATGATGTGAAACATCTTTCGGCCACTCGAATGCGAGTGACCGAAAGATGCACAGAATACTGAGAGCAGATCCCCTTTTTCTGAGAATGCTGAGCAAGTTCTCAGAAAAAGGGGATCTGCTATTCCCGTCCCAATTCCGCCACAACGACGGGGAGAGACCTGAGATTGTCGGGAATTCTCGCAGTCCCCCCGGCAACCTCACCTGCCTCGTCTCCCAGCCAGCGCACCGTCTCAGCACCCAAGAATTCCTCAGGAAGCCGCAGCTCCCCCAGCCCCGGCTCCAGGAGGTGGGCGAAGACCCGACCCCGGACGACGGTGTAGCGCACCTGACCGTCTCCTGCACGCCGCCACGGACGCGAACCGAAGACCGCCTCCCCGCAGGTCGCCAGCCACTCTCCCAGCCCGTCCAGGGCCCGCTGCTGGAGCTCCGGCACGGAGCCATCCGCACGCGGCCCGACGTTGATGAGCAGGTTGCCGTTCTTGGCCACCACATCCACGAAGTAGCGGACCAGCTCGGAGGCCCCCAGCGAGTGCGCCTCGCCCTCAGCCGCGTTGTAGCCGAACGACATGCCCAGCCCGCGCGTCGACTCCCACACCTCAGCCTGCACACCCTCGACGTCGGTGTACTCGCGCGTCAGGTGCCCGTGCGCGGGCACCCCCCAGCGATCATTGACGACACCGTCCGGCACCGCAGCCAGGTAGCGGCGCCACAGAGCCGCCACGCCGAAGTCATCGGGACCCTTGCCGCCGTCGGGCCACTCGATGTCGTTCCACAGCATCGACGGCTCAAAACGCTCGATGAGCTCATCCAGCTGCCGGGCGGCGTAGCGGGCGAAGGCCTCATCGTTGCGACGCAGCAGGAACAGGTCCCGGTCGGACTGGATGGGTGGGAGATCCGAGACATGCCAGTCGAGAGCCCCGGAGAAGTACACGCCGAATCGCGCTCCCGCCGCACGGGTGGCCTCCGCCAGCTCACGGATCAGATCACGCCTGGGGCCGCGTCGGGCCGCGTTGAAGCCCGTCGTGGCGGTGTCCCAGAGGCAGAAGCCGTCGTGATGCTTGGTGACCGGCACCACGTATCGAGCCCCGGAGCGCAGCACCGCGCTCACCAGCTCACCGGCATTGAAGCCCTCAGGATGCCACTGGTCGGCAAGGTCCTCATAGCTGGTGCCCTCGCCATACCGTGCGACGTGCTGGGAGCGGCACGGCGAGCCGGGGAGGCGCACGGTGTTGCCATACCACTCGGCGTAGCGATGCCGGGCGTAGGCCTCCTCCACGGCCACCCGCCCGTCATGGGTCTCCGCCCACGCGGGCACGGAGAAGATGCCCCAGTGGATGAAGACACCCAGCTTCGCATCGCGGTACCAGTCAGGAACGGTGACGTCTGGGTAGTCGACGCCAAGCTCGGGTCCGGTGCGTTCGTCGAAGTTCAGCATTCAGGACTCCCTGCGGGTCAGCGACGGTGTGAGGTCGGGGTTCGGCTGGGAGCGGTCGAAGGGCCAGGTTCCCGGCCTCAGGTTGCGGTGGCCCAGACGCAGCAGATCCTGATCCACCCCGCCGGGGGTGAGAGCCATGGTCCAGCCGGCAGCCAGCTCGAAGAGCTCCGGCTCCAGGTAGCCGATCTTCACCAGCACCACGTCAGCGTCCTCAGGCTCCAGACCGAGCATCCGGAAGTCGGCCAGGTGGTGGAATGGCTTGCGGCGTTCGGTAATGATGACGTACACGCTGCCGCAGCGGACAACGGCCTGCCGCCCCGCGACGGGGTCGCCCTCGGTCAGGGAGAACACCTCACCGCACACCTCGGCGGGCGACGCCACCCGGTCCACGTTGCCGCCGACGCGCACATCCACCCTCGTCCCCAGGCCGGCCTCGAAGCAGGCCGCGACGGCCACGGGATCGAAGGTGGAGGCATGGAGCACCCTCAGCGACCCGTCGGCCAGGCGGGGATCGGCCAGCAGCTCCCGGACCGTCCAGGACACATCCCCTGCCCCGCCCGCAGTGGGGTTGTCGCCGGAGTCGGAGATGACATAGGGGCGGGGCGCACCCTCCCCGAGCGCGATGTCGAGCGCACCTGCCAGGGTGTCCGCGGGACCGACGAAGGTGAAGTCGTCACGCGCAGCCCACCAGGCCTCAGCCAGCTCAAAGGCCCCTGCGGCCACTGCCTGTCTGTCGTCTCCGGTGACGACGACGGAGGCCTGGCAGCGGGGCTCATCCGCCCAGGCATAGCCCACCCACAGTGCGGCATCGAGCACACCGTCGCGGGCCTCGATCTCAGGGACACGCGCATAGATGGAGGCTGCGGGCTCGACCCGGGTGGAGGTCTTCTCCCCCGGCAGCAGCAACGGGACGGGCACGAAGGCCTTCCACGGCCGCCTGGCCACAGCATCCGACCCCACTGCGGAACGCAGCCGGGAGATGAGGTTCCAGACGGCACGCTCCTTGGTGTTCATGACATCCTCGTGCGGGGCCATGCGATAGCAGGTGATGAGATCCACCTGCTCGACGAGGTCGGCGGAGACGTTGCCGTGCAGGTCCTGGCTGCACGACACCAGACAGTCGGAGCCGATCACCTGGCGCAGCGCGGCCGCCAGGTCGCCCTCGGCATCACGCATCCCGACGACGCTCATCGCGCCATGGATGTCGAGGAACAGGCCGTCGAACGGCCCCTCGGCTGCCGCCAGCTCCAGGATGCGATCCTTGACGCCCTGGTAGGTTTCGGGTTTCACCGCCCCACCGGGCAGAGAACGCCCATGGTGCAGCGGCACCCACTCAGCGGCCTCCCGCAGTTCCCTGCCCTCGGCCAGGAAGGGGTAGTAGGCCAGCAGCTCATCCCCCTCCCTGAGGGTGAAGGCCTCGTCGCCGCTGAGATGCGGGGAGAAGGTGCTGGACTCGATGGACATGCCGGCAATGGCGATCCTCGGCCGGGCTATTCCCCCGTCGGCGATGGGTGGCAGGGGCGGGCACCAGATGTCCGCTGCGGTCATGTGTTCCTCCGGTTTCACTTGTTCACAGGGCGAGGGCAGCCGCACCGAGGGCAGTGCTGGCCAGGGTGGCGCGATGCACGCCGGGGATGGGGACGGTGACGGGCGGACTGGCCTCCAGGGCAGCGCTCAGGGGCGGCTCCAGAAGGTCCCAGGCCGCAGCCACCCCACCGCCGATCACCACATCAGTCAGATCCAGCAGGGTGGTTGCGACAACGATGCCCTGGGCAAGGCCCTCTGCGGCGCGGGCAAACACCTGGAGCGCGGCCTCATCACCCATGCGGGCCGCAGCTGCGACGTCAGCCCCTGTGAGGCCTGTCCGGCCAGTGAGGTCGGCGTAGCGCAGCCCAAGGGATCGGCCGGAGGCGAGGGTCTCCAGGTGACCGCTGCCACCACAGGTGCAGGGCAGCGTCGAGAAGCCGGGAGTGTGGCCGATCTCCCCCGCGCCGCCACGCAGCCCCTCGTACAGGCGACCACCGAGCAGCAGGGCGCCGCCAACACCGGTTCCCAGCATGACGGCCAGGGCGTCGCTGGCCCCGCGGAGCGCACCCCAGCGGGCCTCCCCGACCAGGAAGGCGTTGACGTCGTTGGTCAGGCGAACGTCCCGGCCGAGGCGCTCAGCCATGACCCGCCCCGGATGCCTGCCAACCCAGTCCGGGAAGGTCCCCGAGGCGGCCAGCACCTCACCCGTCGTCGGGTCGATGACGCCCGCGGCCCCGACCCCTATGGCCTCGGCCCGCAGGCCCGATGAGAACTCCAGATGCGCGACGAGCTCCACAGCGCCGTTGATCAGCGCGCCACCGCCCAGCCCCGAGGGGGTGGTGGCGGAGGCCAGCACGCTCCCGTCGGCGTCGGCGAGCACGGCAGTGATCTTCGTCCCGCCGATGTCAATGCCGGCGATCACCATCAGCGACCTCCCAGCCCGGCCATGGCGATGCCCTTGACCAGGTGCTTCTGCAGGCCGATCACCAGTGCGGTGGTGGGGATCATCGAGATCACGGAAGCCGCCATCTGCAGGTCCCAGCGGGTGCCCTGCTGGGTGGAGAATGACGCCAGGCCAACTGGCAGGGTCCCCAGGGTGGAGTAGTCGACGGTGACGATCAGCGGCCACAGGTAGGAGTTCCAGAACCCCAGGAAGGTGAACACCGCCAGCACCGCCAGCGCGGAGCGGGACAGCGGCAGGATGACGCTCCAGTAGATGCGAATCGCCCCTGCGCCGTCGACGCGAGCGGCCTCGTCGAGTTCGTAGGGGATGCCCCGGTAGAACTGCCGCAGCAGGAAGGTGCCGAAGGCGCTGAACGCGAACGGGATGATGAGGGCCTGGTAGGAGTTGATCCAGCCGAACCACTGCATCAGGGTGTACATCGGGATCATCACGACCTCGGAGGGCACCATCAAGGTGGCAAGGAACAGCACGAACACCACATCTCGTCCCCTCCACCTCAGCCGCGCGAACGCAAACGCGGCGGAGGAGGAGACGGCCAGCACCAGCAGGGTGCCGACGATGGACACGAACAGCGAATTCAGGATGTAGGTGACGAACGGCCCGTAGGTGAACACCTCGACGAAGTTCGTCCACCTGATCTGCTCTCCAACCAGCCGCGGCGGGGTGCTGAAGATCTCATCCTTCGACTTCAGCGCCGAGAGCACCGCATAGATCAGCGGCGAGGCGAAGACCAGCGCGGCCAGGTAGATGCTGATGTGGGCCAGCAGCAGCCGGAGCCGACCCCAGAATGTGCGCTCAGTGCTCATAGTGCACCCACCTCTTCTGCGCCTTGAACTGCAGTGCGGTCAGGATGATGATCACGGCGAACAGCACCCAGGCGGCTGCGGCGGCCAGCCCGAGGTCCTGGAATTTGAAGCCGTTGTTGTAGATGAACTGGACGATGGGCTGCGTGGCGTTGCCCGGCCCGCCGCCGGTCAGCAGCTGCGGCTGGGCGAAGACCTGCAGCGATCCGATCATCGTCATCACCGTCGCGAAGAACAGCGCCGGGGAGATCATGGGAAGCGTCACCCGGAAGAACAGCCTGGCCCCCGTCGCACCATCGATGCGGGCGGCCTCAAGGACGCTCTCCGGAAGCTGCTCCAGCACTGCGGAGAAGATCAGCATGTTGTAACCGAGCCCCTGCCACACCGACATGGCGATAACCATCGTCATCGCCCAGAAGGGGTCGGCCAGGAAGTTGGGCAGGGTGATCCCGAACCAGGACTGGCTGAGCCCGTTGAGGGCGCCCTGCGGCTGCAGCAGCATCTTCCACACCAGGATGTTCGCCACCATCGGAGTGACGACGGGGATGAAGAACAGCACCCGCAGCGCACCACGTCCCCGGATGCGGGAGTTGAGCGTCACCGCCAGCCCCAGGGACAGCGCAATGTTGATGGGCACGTAGATGATGGCGAACACGAAGGTGTTGCGCATCGCCGGCCAGAAGTCGGGGCTGGCGGTGAACAGCTTCAGATAGTTCCCGATGCCGTTGAAAGTGCGCGCCCCAAAGGTGGGCCAGTTGAACAGGCTCATCACGACGGACAGGCCGACGGGGAAGAGGGTGAACAGGCCGAGGCCCACCAGGGCCGGGCTGACAAAGCCCAGCGCCTGGCAAGCCTCGGCCCTGCGCAGGGCCCCTTGTCGCTTGCTGGTCACTGCTGGAACTGCTGCTGGGCCGTGTTCAGCATCTCGTTCATCGGCTTGGCGCCGGTGTAGACGCTGACCAGCTCAGGCTGGATGTAGGAGTTGACCTTGGACCAGTTCGGGGAGACGTGCTGTCCCTCGACGTTGGCGAAGGCCGCGTCGAAGGCCTCCTTGACGGTGGCCCGGTACTTCTCGTCGATGGAGTTGAAGTACAGCGGCTGGGACTCGGCACGGGCCGGGTAGGAGCGCCCGGAGCTGGCGACATGGTCCTGGGCCTCCTTGCCAAGGAGGGCACCCATCACCTTGAGGGCCGCCTCCTTGTTCTGGCAGCTCTTGGCGATGCCGTAGCCGGATCCGAGGATCAGACCAGTCGAGGTGCCGCCGGCAGGGGCGGGCAGGTTCGTCATGCCGACGTTGAAGCCCGCGTCGTTCTTCAGGTAGCTGACGGCATTCCAGGTGCCGTCGACGGCCATCGCGGCGTTGCCGTTGGAGAACTGCTGCTCACCCCAGCCCGCATCGGAGGCGGAGGCGACGGGCAGCGCCACCTGCTTCTCGGTGACCAGGCCCGCATACCAGGTGGAGGCCTCCACGAAGGAGGGATTGGCGATGTCCAGCTTGCCGTCCGCATCCACGGGCTGCCTGCCGGCCTTGGAGATCGGCAGGGCCTGCCACTGGAACTCTCCCATGCCGACGCCGAAGCCCTGCTTGCCGTCCTTGGTGGCGGCCTTGGCGGTGGCCTCGAAGTCGTCGAAGGTCCAGCCGTTCTTCGGCGTGGGGGCACCCGCGGCGCTGATCATGTCGGCGTTGTTGTAGACCAGCATCGTCGCAACGTCGAAGGGCAGGCCGTACATGGTGCCCTTGTCGCTCAGGATCTCGGTGGCGTGGGGGGCGAAGTCGGTGGTCTTGAGGCCCGCAGTGGCGAGGTCCGTCTCGGTGAGCTCGGCGAATCCCTCCTTGTAGTCAGCCAGCTTCCCGGAGTTCATGCCGGTGACACAGGCCATGTTCCCGGTTCCCATGTTGGTGGTGAGTTTGGTGAAGAAGTCACCCCAGGGGGATGTCCGCAGTTCGATGTCAATGTCGGGCAGGGCCTTGGACGCGATCTCAATCTGCTTCTTGATGGCGGCGATCTCCTCGTCACCACCGGCCCACATATCCACGACGACCTTCTGGCGTCCGTCCGATCCGGTGCTGGCCTCGTTGTTGCTGCCGCAGCCCGTCAGGGTCAGCGCGGCCACGGCAGCCACCGCAATGGCCTTGCGGAAGTTGAACTTCATTGCTCCTCCTCTGACTTAATTCGCCTGCGAACTAAGTTTTATACCTTTGTGGTGCAATTGAGAGTAGGGCAGCTGCCTCCTGAGTCGCAAGCGCCAGCCTCAATACCGTTGCAAAACCGTGATCAAAGCGCTCGCGTCAGCGGGAACCCCGCATATACAGCTTACTTCCGTATCGGTTAAAGTAAGTCTATGCCTCGTCCTGATGTCTCGATCCGGCAACTGCTCGCCGACGGCTCCGTCACCTCCAGGGTGGAGTTGGCGCGGCAGCTGGGAGTCGCCCCCTCCACCGCATCGGCCTGGATCGGACAGCTGATCGAGGAAGGGGTTGTGATGGAGGACGGGGTGATCGCCTCACGAGGCGGACGGCCGCGTCGTCGGCTTCGCCTCAACCAGCCGCCGGGACACCTGCTCATCTCGGATCTCGGCGGAAACCACGCCCGCCTGGGGGTCGCTGACCTACTGGGGCACGTCACCCACACAGCCTCAGCAGAGCTCTCCATCGCGGACGGCCCGGAGTCGGTTCTGCCAGCCCTGGCCCGCATGCTGCGCGACCTGCCAGCTGACGGCCCCACCCTCGGCGTCGGCCTGGCACTACCGGGGCCGGTGCAGCCGGACGGATCGGTGCGGCTGCCGTCGCGGATGCCCGGCTGGGCTGGTTTCCCAGTGCAGCAGTGGGCGGCAGAGTTCTTCGAGGCCCCCGTGGTAGTGGAGAACGATGCGAACGCAATGGCCCTCGGGGAGCATCGCGCCCAGCTGGGCAGCCAGGGACAGTCGATTACAGTCAAGGCGGGCACCGCCATCGGGTCGGGGATCATCGTGGACGGGCAGCTGTACCGGGGGGCAACGTTCGCGGCAGGGGACGTCACACACACCCGCGTTGATGCGGCGGGACCTCGGCCCTGCACCTGCGGGAAGCTCGGCTGCCTTGAGACCATCGCCTCCGGAGCGGGGGTCGTCACGCGGCTGAATGAGCAGGGGGCCTCCGTCGCCACCACTGCCGACGCCCTGAGCCTGGCCGCAAACGGCGACCCCCTCGCGACGACGACAATCCGGACTGCGGGCTCGCACCTGGGCGAGGTCCTCAGCCCGGTCATCAGTTTCTTCAACCCCGACGCGGTGTTCCTGACGGGAGGGCTGGCGTCGTCGCAGCATTTCATCTCCGCGGTCCGAGCCCAGATCTACGACGGCTGCCATCCCCTGATGACAGAGTCCCTGCGGATCGAGGCAGCCTCCCTGGGATCCGACGCCGGTCTCCACGGCATGGCTCTGCTGGCCACAGCTGCCGCCCACTCTCCCACACCGTAGGCTGAGCTCATGGTGATTGGCGCACATGTTAACGCAGCGACCGCAGTGTCCCAGGCTTCAGCCATCGGGGCCGACATCGCCCAGGTGATGCTCGGCGATGCGCAGTCCTGGAAGCGGCCCATCGCGCCAGAAGGCCTGCGCGACCAGGCTCATGACGCAGGGATCGGGTTGTATGTGCACGCGGCCTATGTCATCAATGTCGCCTCGACCAACAACCGGATCCGCATCCCGTCGCGGAAGCTGCTGCAGCAGACCATCGACGCGGCCGAGCAGATCGGGGCGCGGGGCGTGATCGTCCACGGGGGCCACGTCACCGCCGACGAGGACCAACAGGCCGGCTACGCGAACTGGCGCAAGTGCGTCGACGGCCTGGACCCGAAGGTGCCAGTGCTGATTGAGAACACCGCGGGCGGCAAGAAGGCGATGATGCGCCACCTGGAGTCCATCCGGGCGCTGTGGGCCGAGCTCGATGGCGCCGAGAACCTGGGGCGCATTGGCCTATGCCTGGACACCTGCCACGCGCATGCGGCCGGGCTAGAGCTGGCGACGGTGGTTCCCGACCTTCTGGACATCACGGGCCGCATCGACCTGATCCACTGCAACAACTCCCGCGACGCAGCGGGTTCCGGTCGCGACCGGCACGCCCCCCTCAACCAGGGTCAGATTGATCCAGAGGCCCTGCTGGCACTGCTGCGGGAGGCGGACGCCCCGGTGATGCTGGAAACACCGACGGAGCATCACGCCGAGGAGATCACCTGGCTGCGCGAGCAGCTGGGAGCCTGACACCCAGAGCCCTCAAATGGTAAAATTTCAGTGTTTTGCCTCTGTAAAGAGGCAGAATGAACTCCAGAAAGGCATATGAGTGAGCACCCAGGGCTTCCCCCCACAGACCCCTCAGGGAGCCGGTCTTCCAGGCATCAGTAATCCGATCTACACTTTCCCCGACAAAACATCAAGTCACACCAAGGCCACCACGGCGGCGATCCTGGCAATCATCATCGGATCCTCACGGTTCACCGAGATCCTCAAGGATTTCTCCATATCCATGACCACACTCTTCCTGGATTCCACTGCGATAGGCCCATTCCAGCTTCTGCTCGTCACCCTCCACCTGTGCATCCCCCTCTCCCTTCTCATCACAGGCCTGCACTTCCTCAAGGGAAAGGGCCGCTCACGGCTGATCACCATCAGCATCGCCAACCTGATCATCACACCGACCAGGATTGTCGGCAGCATTGCGCTTCTGAACGACTACGACGTGAGATCCAACCCCTTCTACGTCACCGAATTCACGCTGGCGATAGTTATTTCACTCGTCTTCCTGGCCCTGACAATCTGGCTTATCATCCTGCTGTTCTCCCCCGAGGTGCGCAACAGAAGGTTCTGACTCGACCCGTCCCCCATTCCACGTCAGGAGCGAGGCACTCCCAAAAGCGCACCCAGGCGAGCAGTCCGGCAGATCAGCCGATAGAGTATGTGGCTGCCCGCTGGATGCGGTCCATGACCTGGGGAGATGAACAACGATGCGCGCCAAACCACCAACCTGGCTCTGGCTGACCCCTGTCCCAACGATGGGACTCCTGGCCGTCGTCGGCCCTTTTGCCATCGCACTCAAAGTGGGGACCATGCGCGCGTAGGCCTGGTGCGCCGGCTCAGGTTTCGCCACGGTCCTGTCCTTCGCCCTGGTAGCTGCAAAAGCAGGTTTCCTACCTGATCTCGGCGCTCTGGTGTTGTTAGCAAACCTCGTCGCCTCGACTGTCTACACAATAATGACGGCACAGCAACTTGACTGGAGCGGCAGAGCAGCAACACTTGAGATGCCCCCCAACCCCAAACCTCTCAGCAGGAATGAAGCAGCCATGGCCCAAGCCCAGGCTGCGCCGCAGAGACGAAAAGAGTCCTTGGCCCTTGCACAGCAGAATCCTCGGTTGGCCCGCGAACTTCGCATAGGCAGACCCGATATTCCCCATCAATACGACGATGGAGGCCTGGTCGATATCAACAGCGTCCCAGCCTCAGTTTTTGTAAATGAGCTTGGCCTGAGTCAGGAACAAGCCAACAAGATCGTGGAAACACGCAAAGAACTGGGGAAGTTTCTGCATCCCGATGACTTGGTAAATCTTGCCAACATCGACATGGACACCTACGACAGGATAAGAAATCATCTCATCATCATTTAAGCTTGATTGCTCGTTTTGAGCGGCATCGGTGACTTTTGAGGCTTATTCATAGGGGGCGCCAAAAATAGCGAAACCTCTTGTCTTAGCCCGGTTGTCAGCAGCTGTGAATAAGTCTCAGGGTGTTTGTTCCCTGCGGTTTTCTACTGCTCCAGACGAGTCGCAACCAAGTCGTCGATGCGGCCCCGGTGCCGGTCGTCAAGCCGTCATGCACCAGTGCGTATTCTTCCTGCATCTGTGCCATGGACGGGTCGGCATTCATACCGCCGGTGGACAACACCACTGCCATGCCCAAAGACCGACATACACCGTCCAGCATCTCATCCTGATCTGCACCTTTGAAGCCTTCAATGACGGCGAGGAGACGGGTCATCTCCTCTGGCGACACCTGTTCCGCCAACGCCTGCGCGAAAAACGGATTGGAGCATTGATCACCGAACAGACGCTGAAACTCTGCCACTTCTTCCAACGACGACGGCGGGTAATGGAACTGTTCAGCTGCTTTCTTAGCTTCCTCCTGGGCGTATTCCCACTCCGCCTGCCCGTCGAGGATGGGAAATATCGTTGAATAATTCAGACCCCACTGCGGCCCGGGAACCATGCTTAGTCGGATCTACCAGGGAGTCCTGCAGGTCTCTCAAGGAGGCTTACTCATGGGGTTTGTTGACACACGCTGGAAGACGCAAAGGACGGCTTGCCTCATGAGACAATTAGGGTGTGAAAAGAAACCATCTTAGGAACAAGCCGTCACTTGGGAATGCTAGCACAAAACCTTGAGGCCAGTGAAGTCCTCGACCTGTGCGCAGGCATTCACACCCACCTCAAAGGCCAGCTACCTGCTGGCAGGCTCACGAACCCTCGGTCTCTTCGCCAGTAT
>CAKZJI010000340.1 GCA_936941515.1 uncultured Propionibacteriaceae bacterium | reverse complement strand
GGCGTTTGCACGGGCTTCGACCAGGATCGGGGCCCTTGTGCCAAGCGCCTTGCGGCGCGCTTTGCGTTTACGGACGGTTAACCCTTCCTCGCTGTAGAGCCGGTAGATGCGGTTGATCCCGGACGGCTCCCCTTCACGGCGCAAGAGCACGAACAGCCGCCGATACCCGAACCTGCGCCGTTCATTGGCCAGGTCGCGCAATCGGCTCCGCAGCACCGTGTCAGGCGCCCTATGCGACTGGTATCGCACCATCTTCCGGTCAGCCCCAGCAATCTGGCACGCCCGTCGTTCTGACAGCCCGAACTGGGCCTTCAGATGCGCGACTGCCTCGCGCTTCACAACGGGCGTCACCATTTTTTTGACAGCAGATCCTTCATCGCCGCCATGTCGAGCATCTGCTCGGCCAGCAGCTTCTTCAGCTTCGCATTCTCGTCCTCAAGCGCCTTCAGCCGCTTGGCCTCGGACACCGTCATCCCGGAATACTTCGCCTTCCAGGCATAGAACGTGCCTTCCGACATCCCGTGCTTGCGGCAGAGATCGGCACACTTCGCGCCCGCCTCATGTTCCTGCAAGATACCAATGATCTGCTCTTCCGTCAGTCGTGCCTTCTTCATCGTCCGTCCTCTCCATAGGCCGGACTCTAATCGTAGATGGAGGAAAAATCCCGTGGCAGGTCACAGTTCCCGCGTCATGCCGCGAACCGGGCCCAAGCAAGTTCCATGACCTTCAGTTCGAGATCGTCGAGCACCTCTACGTGCAGTTCGACGCCCCTTCGCCTCACTGACGTAGCAAGAGCCCGGCTACCGGCGCGCGCGGGCGCGCTCAGAGGAGGTCCCGGCCGGCGCGAATGTAGCCCATCGGATCGACCGCTTCACCGTTCACGCGCACCTCGTAGTGGAGGTGGGATCCCGTGGAGCGGCCCGAGTTACCCATGTCGCCGACCCGCTCGCCGCGCGCAACTTCCTGGCCCACCTCGACGCGGATGGCGTTGAGGTGCGGGTAGCGGGTCTCCAGACCGAAGGGGTGGCGAACGATGATGATCCGCCCGTAGCCGTTCTGCCAGCCGGCGAAGGTGACGACCCCGTCGGCCGTGGCGTAGACGGGGGTGCCGACAGGCCCTGCCATGTCCACGCCTTTGTGCATTCGGCCCCAGCGCCGGCCGAAGGGCGAGGTG
This sequence comes from uncultured Propionibacteriaceae bacterium, assembly GCA_936941515.1. GTDB lineage: Bacteria > Actinomycetota > Actinomycetes > Propionibacteriales > Propionibacteriaceae > Arachnia. The sequence goes on along the minus strand of CAKZJI010000340.1, from coordinate 1,982 downwards.
AACCGGAAGTCGTCCTGTACCGGCATGGCGAGTGGGACGGATTCAAGAGCCAAGCGGTAGTGGTCAAGTTCGTCGATCCGGTCGACGATGCGGTTCGCGCGTACAATCGCGTCCTCCAGCGGGGCCATGCCCATCGTGGAGACCGCGACAGAAACCAATGCTTCTTCCTGGGCCGAGTGGCTATCTCGGACGGAATCGAGCAGCGCGTCCAAGTCAAGGCCCGCCGCACGGAGCACCTCATCGAGCGGTTCGATCGAGACGACCAGAGCGTCCTCGATCTGCTGCAGGATTCGATCGCTCTCCTCTCCCCTCTGCCACAACTCGAACTCCAACTCGCCGGCGAGGCGAACGGCCTCATTGGCCTTGGCGGCGGCCTGATCACGCTCGCCCACCGTCTTGGTCAGGGCGAGGGTCAGTAAGTCGAGCATGCCGGCGAGTTCATCCGCCTTCTGGTCCTGCAAAGCAGTCAACGCAGACAGTGCCGCATCGCGCTCGTCCATCGCACGGCGCAGAGTGGTCTGGGCTGCCTGGAGCTCGCTCTCCATCTCGCGGCGTCGGGTCTCGAGCGCGAGAAGGCTGCTCTGCATCGACGAGACATGCTCCATGGCGGCTGCAAACCGCTCTTGGGCGGCGAGCGCTTCCATCGCCTGTTGGTCGCGCTCTTTTCCGAGTGCGAGCGCGCGTTCCTCAAAGATCGCCTGCTCTCGCTCGGCCTGCCCGCGTACGTTTGCGGAACTGATCGAGTCCAGGATTAGGACGGACGTGACCGTCAGGCACCACACTATTAGGGATGCCTTACCAGCCTGCGCGAGGGCATACCTTGCAGGGCTTAGGCGAACGAACCGGGCATTGTTGCCGAACCGGATGAACAATCTTCGCTCCGGAAGGACGCAACCCACAAGCGTGCGTAGTCCTCGGATTGGTCGAAGGGTCAAATGTCGTCGTCCCACGTTGACGCGGCCTTGCCCGCCGTCCGCGTGTCCGCTTAGTTGGGAGGCGCTCGCCTCGCAACCACCCACGTCCTTCCGGTCAGCCGACAAGAGCCGAAGACGCACAAATCGGCGGAAGGCTGCCTGCGGACCTGTAAAAGGAACCCGGTTGCCACGGGTGCAACTAGCCCCGTAGCCGGTCGCCATGACTCAGCGATCGCCCTTCCGCTACTTCAAGACGTCGCCGGTGAGCTCCTCCCCGAAATTCGGACAGTGACGGAAGCTACGATCTGACGTCTGCTGGTCTCCAAGACGAGGAGATCAGAACATGTCGAAACGCAGGAACCACGATGCGGCGTTCAAGGCGCGGGTGGCGCTGGAGGCCGTGAAGGGAGAGCGCACGGTGTCGGAACTGGCCGCCGATTATGGCGTGCATCCGACCATGATCCATCAATGGAAGCGGTCGCTGCTGGAGGGCGCCGTAGGCATCTTCGAGCGGGGCGGTAAGGCCGCGGTTGCGGCCGAGGTTGCCGAAGAAACGGTCCGTGACCTGCACGCCAAGATCGGAGAGCTGGCCGTCGCCAACGATTTTTTGTCCAGAAAGCTCAAGCCCTGGATCGGCAAGTGAGGCGCGGGATGATCGAACGAACCCATCCCAAGCTGTCGGTTGGCGCGCAGTGTCGGCTGCTGTCGATCTCGCGGTCGTCGTTCTACTACGCCCCTCAGGGCGAGACGGCGATGAACCTCGACCTGATGCTGTTGATCGACAAGCAGTTCCTGGACACGCCGTTCTACGGCGTGCGGCAGATGACGTGGCACCTGCAGAACGAGGGCCATGCCGTGAACGAAAAGCGTGTCCGGCGGCTGATGCGCCTCATGCGCCTGATGCCGATCTACCAGAAGCCCGACACCAGCAGGCCCGCGAAGGGGCACAAAACCTACCCTTATCTGCTGGGCGGGCTGCGGGTGGAGCGGCCCAATCAGGTCTGGTGCGCCGACATCACCTACATCCCGATGCGCCGTGGCTTCCTCTATCTGGTGGCTGTCATGGAC
>CAKZJI010000339.1 GCA_936941515.1 uncultured Propionibacteriaceae bacterium | reverse complement strand
TATGCGCGAGCATCGACGTCCGATCCTCTGGCGCGGCATCCACCAGCGCGGCCTCGACGGCGTCGGCCTCGTGCTCGGGCAGTGCGTCCAGGGCGTAGAGGTCGAGGTCCTCGGGGCGCGCGGCCTCCCGGCCGCCGACAATCACCGAGATCGCCGCATCACCATGCCACCCGTCCAGCACCGCGCCGCAGTCGATGGACACCAGGTCACCGTCCTGGATGACCCGTTCGCCTGGAACACCGTGCACCAGCTCGTCATTCACCGAGATGCAGGCGACGCCGGGGAAAGGGGGCCCGAACTCGGCTCCGTAGCCCAGAAAATTGGAGGTGGCCCCGGTCTCCTGAAGCACCGCCCGACCAACCGCGTCGATCTCTGCTGTGGTGACTCCGGGCACGGTGGCAGCCTGCATTCTGCGCAGCCCCTCTGCCACGACCAAGCCAGCAGCCCGCATGCTTCTGAGCTGTTCCGGGGTCTTGACCTCGATGGTCATCGGCGGCTGTGCGCTTCCACGGCCTCCAGCATCCGCTGGCGCACCTCGTCGACGGTGCCATTGCCCTCGATCTCCACCAGCAGCCCCTGCCGTTCGTAGTGGAACAGCAGCGGAGCCGTCTGCCCGGCATAGACCTCCATGCGGCGGCGGATCGTGTCCTCGGTGTCGTCGGCCCGCCCCTCCTTGGCGGCGCGGTCGAGCAGCCGGGTCACGAGAAGATCGGGCTCCACCATCAGCGACACCACGGCGTCAAGGCCGCAGCGCCGCTGCTCAAGATGCCGATCCAGGAAATGCACCTGGTGCATGGTGCGGGGAAAGCCGTCGAGCAGGAAGCCCCGCTCGCAGTCGGGCTCCGTCAGACGCTGGGCGACGATGGCCTCGGTGATGTCGTCGGGAACGTACTCCCCCGCATCGATGAGGGTCTTGACCTTGACCCCGAGCTCAGTGGCGTCGCGAATGTTGGCGCGAAAGATGTCGCCGGTGGAGATCGCCGGGACGCCGTAGGCGCCAGACAAAGCTGATGCCTGGGTGCCCTTGCCTGCTCCGGGGGCACCCATGATCAGCATTCTCATCGCAGGAATCCCTCGTAGTTCCGCTGCTGCAGCTGGCTCTCAATCCGTTTGATGGTGTCCAGCCCGACGCCGACGATGATCAGGATGGAGGTGCCGCCGAACGGGAAGTTCTGGTTTGCCCCCACCGCGATGAACGCCAGGGTCGGGATCAGGGAGATCACGGCCAGATACAGCGAGCCCGGAGCCGTCAGCCGGTTCAGCACATAGGTCAGGTACCGGGCGGTCGGGCTGCCTGCGCGGATGCCCGGGATGAAGCCGCCATACTTCTTCATGTTGTCCGCCACCTCTTCTGAGTTGAAGGTGATGGCGACGTAGAAGTAGGCGAAGGCGATGATCAGGAGGAACTGCAGCGTGCCGTACAGCCAGCCGTTCTGGTTGAAGTGGGCGGCGATCCACTGACCCACGGAGGACTCGGGGCGGAACGTCGCATACAGCACCGGCAGGTACAGGATGGAGCTGGCGAAGATGACTGGAATGACGCCAGCCTGGTTGACCTTCAGCGGGATGTAGGTGGTTGAGCCACCCACGAGACGACGACCCACCATACGTTTCGCGTATTGCACGGGAACGCGCCGCTGTCCCTGCTCGATGAACAGGATGCCCAGCATCACCAGCAGGCCCATCGCGATGATGGCCAGGAACAGGAACCATCCTGTGGCACCCTGATGACCCTCCTTGATGGACCACAGGCCAGAGGGGAACTGTGCGGTGATCTGAGCGAAGATCAACACGGACATGCCGTTGCCGAGGCCGCGGTCGGTGATGAGCTCACCGAGCCACATGATGACGACCGTGCCGGCGGTCATGGTCATCACCATGGTCACCAGCGGGAACAGCTCCTGGTTGTAGAGGATGCCGGGGCAGTTCAGCAGTTGTCCGGTGCGAGCCATCGTCACGAAAGCTGTTGCCTGCAGGAGGGCCAGCACCAGCGTGATGTAGCGCGTGTACTGGGTGATCTTCTCCTGCCCCGCTGCGCCCTCCTTCTTGAGGGCTTCCAGCTTCGGGATCACGACGACGAGGAGCTGCAGGATGATCGACGACGTGATGTAAGGCATCACTCCGAGCGCGAAGATCGTCAGATGCAGGAGCGCACCGCCGGAGAACAGGTTGATCGTAGAGTACAGACCTGCCTGGGGACCGCTGCCTGCAGTCGCGATGCAACGGTCGAGTGCCTCGATGTTCACGTTCGGTGCCGGAATGGCGGAACCAAGTCGGAACACAAAGAGGATCCCCAACGTGAAGAAGATCTTCTTGCGCAGTTCAGGTGTCTTGAATGCGCTGGCGAAGGCGGAGAGCATCCGGTCCCTCTTTCAGTTTCTAGGCAAACGGCTCGTCACCCAACTCAGGCAACCTACGCAGCGTAGCAAGGGCGATGCGCATTACCCAAGGCAGCGCATGCGTCTGCACGATTCCTCTGACCTCACAACACCCCACCCAGCCCAGGCCTCGGCCCCGAGACTGCCCCGGATGAGTCCCATGCGCCCAGCTGCTCCCGGTCACGCCACCGTGCCGAGGGAGGATGGACTGTTGACGCTCACCATCACCCCCGCGTCGAACGGCCCGCGGGTCGTGCCACGGCGCACCAGGTCGTCCAGCCTCCCGGCGTCGGTGACGCAGAACCCCGAGATGTTGCTCACTCCGAGATCGAACAGGACGTCGGAGATCGGGACGCTGGGGCCGACGAGGCAGACCAGGCATCTGTCGCCCGCCAGGGACAGCAACCGGGGTAGCGTCTTGTTCACCAACGTCATCCCGGTGATGAACAGGTGGTCCGCCTCGCCTATGAGATATTCGCTGGCGGGATCCGGATAGTCGCCGACGGAGGGGCTTCGCTCCAGGATCGCCAGATCGCACCTGTCCCCCACCTCCTCCTCCACTCGGGGAAAATGCCCGACGACCACCACTTTCTTTCCGGTGAGGCGGTCGGCGAAGCTCTGAAACGCATTGCGGTGCACCCGCGGCCCGTCGCCGGCTGGCCCCAGCTGGGTCTTGCAGATGCCCGCGAGCGCCTCAACCTGTTCAAGGGTGTTGTGGAAGCAGTTGACGGCAGCCGCCCCCAAGGAAGCCTCCACCAGATTCCAGGACTTCACGAGCGCGGCGACCTCCACCAGCCGCGCTCCCCTGATGTCCCCATGGTGGGTCCTGGGCCTGCCCGGCAGGCTCTGGGTGGCGCTGACGCCCACCCGGTCGCCGGAGCGCACCCAGGTCCATCCGAGCCCGACCATGTAGTCGTCGACGACGAGGTCACGATCCACTCCGGCGATCAGCCGGTCATACAGCAGCCAGGGTGATGCGCTCACTGCACCCCCGGCGTCCGTGCGTCGGTGAGGAGCTTCCTGGCCTGTTCCTCGGTGAGGTCCGCGCGATAGAAGGTCTTGTAGAAGCTAATGGTCTCCTGCACGACGCCGAAGTCGTATGTCTCCGGGTAGAGGCATTCCGCCAGCCACACCAGACCGAGGGTCTGGTTCACCGACGGCGGCCCGTCGAACCAGCCGTACATCGCGTAGGGGGCAACCAGCCATGTGCCGTTCTTGAAGGCCCTCAATCCGCCAAGGTGAGGGTCCTCAGTGGGGTTGGCTGCCAGCTCCGTCGCCTTGCCAGAGATGTTGACGATCACCCAGTCCGGGTCTGCCTTGATGACGGCCTCGGCGTCGATCTCCTCGCGTCCCGAGGTCTTCTCCCCCTGCCCGAGGGCGTTTTTGGCGCCGACGATCTCGATCACATGGGAGTGGATGGAACCGCCCTTGGTGGTTTGCAAACCGTCGTCCCCTGTGGCGTAGTAGACGCTGACTCGCTCCGCCTCCGGGATCGTGGCGGCCTTCTCCGTCACCTGCGCTGTGATCTGTCTGGTCTCCGCAGCCAGTTCCTTGGCACGCGCCTCGTTGCCGGTGATGACTCCGAGCATTTCGTACACATTTGCCATCTCACGCGGGTCACTGGACACCTGGATGACAGGCACTCCTGACTTCTCCTGGAGCTCCTGAGAGGACTTGGCGTACTTCTCGCTGACCTCCCCAGCCTCAAGGACGAGATCCACGTGATGGGTGATCAGGGCCTCGGGATCGAAGGTGTCCTTGCCGCCGGTGACGCGCCCCAGCACGGGAAGCTCCCGCGCCGCGGGATCGACGTAGGGAAGCTGCCTCTCACTGAGCGGCATGTTCCAGCCGGCCATGACCGAGGGGTCATAGGTGTACAGGATGGCGGTGGCCGGCGGGCCGGCGCCAAAGACCTTGTCCGCCGGGCCGTCGAGGGTCACGGTGCGGCCCGTGTAGTCGGTGACGGTGATCTTGCCGGAGTCCTCCCTGACCGCCTTCGCCGTGGTCTCCTGGCCGGTGGCAGCCGGTGATGACGCCGGCGCGGTGAGGGTCTGCTCAGCGCCGGGCTGGCTGGGTTGACAGCCCACCACTCCCAGAAGGAGCAGCAGAGACGCC
>CAKZJI010000338.1 GCA_936941515.1 uncultured Propionibacteriaceae bacterium | reverse complement strand
GCTCGCTCGGATGAAGCCTGCGGCGACCAAGGCCGGTGACCGGCTGCCGGTGCTGGAGGGGTGCGGCTGAGCGTGGACGCGTTCACCATGACCGCCATGGCCACGGACCGCTACCGGCTGTTCATGGACAGCGCCCCGGTGGTCTCCGAGGAAGGCACCGAGGGCGGGGAGCGGATCGCGCGGGTGTTCACACTTCCGGCCACGGCCGCCGATGACTTCAAGCGGCTCGGCTTCGCCAAGGCTGAGCACGAGCACGCCAAGGTGGAGGTCACCGCCGCTGAGGTGACGGTGTCCACGGGCACCGCGCGGCTGACGTACCCGGCCCTGAATGCGGATTACGCGCAGGTGGGCCCCCTGCTGGCCGGAGCGCTGGAGAAGGTGGCCGATGGACAGGGCGTAGACTTCACGACCGCGTATAACGCCGACTACCTGGCCGACTTCGCCAAGGTGCGCCGGGCGGCGGGGATCCCCACCAACACCCCGTTGCGGATGCACCAGATCCCCGCCGGGGCCGGGAGCTTCCAGCTGATCGCCACGTTCCCGGGCACGGACTTCTCGTCCTTCCTGCTGCAGGCGCAGGGTTCGGCGCGGCTGGCCCTGGCCGCCTTCGGCGCCGGAGCCTGGCCCCATCTCGATGACGCGGTCCACGCCGGGCAGATCACCGTTGAGGTGGGGCGTGACGCACGTGTACGCACCGTTCAGGCCTCACTCGGGGGTAACGTCATCCGTCTTGTCGAGCGAGCCGCCTACACCGCTCCGGGTGGGGAACTTGAACAGTTTGGGCTCTATTTTGTGGAATCCGGTCAGCATGTGGAGCACCGCATGTTCGTGGACCACAACATGCCGAAGACCCGGTCCAACGTGGACTACCGGGGCGCGCTCCAGGGTGAGGGAGCCCACTCCGTGTGGATCGGTGACGTTCTGATCCGCAAGGTCGCCGAGGGGATCGACACCTATGAGGCGAACAAGAACCTTGTCCTGACCGATGGCTGCCACGCGGACTCCGTGCCGAACCTGGAGATCGAGACGGGTGAGATCGAGGGTGCCGGGCACAGCTCTACCACCGGCCGATTCGACGACATCCAGCTGTTCTACCTGCGTTCCCGCGGCATTCCGGAGGCTGAGGCACGGCGTCTGGTCGTCCATGGATTCTTCAATGACATCATCCGAAGGATCGGGGTGCCCGAAGTCGAGGAGCGGTTGCGCGCCCAAGTGGAGAAGGAACTGGAGCTGGCAGCTGCCGCCATGGGGGCGACTCAGTGACCTTCGTCCCCGTCGCCACACTCGACGAGCTGAGCCCTGAGGTTCCGCTGGCCGTTGACGAACACGAACTGGCCATCGTGCTCCATCAGGGCGAATACTTTGCCATCCACAACATCTGTAGTCACGGCCATGTTCCCCTGAGTGAGGGGGACGTCGAGGATGGCGCGATCGAGTGCTATCTCCACGGCTCCCGGTTCGACCTGCGCAGCGGTCGTGCGTTGTGCCTGCCTGCGACGGAGCCCGTCAACGTCTACCCGGTCCAGATCGAGGATCAGCAGATACTGGTCGATCTGGACCATCCCATCACCGATTTCCAGGAGTCCTGAAACACATGTCCACTCTCATCATCTCCGACCTTCACGCCGATGTCCTGACCGAAGAGGGGCCGAAGACGATCCTCAAGGGCGTGAACTTGACCATCAAACCGGGTGAGATTCACGCCATCATGGGCCCGAACGGCTCCGGGAAGTCCACTCTGGCCTACGCCATTGCCGGACATCCCAAGTACGAGATCACCTCAGGCTCCGTGACACTTGACGGCGTGGAGCTGACCGATCTCACCGTCGATGAGCGGGCCCGTCAGGGCCTGTTCCTGGCGATGCAGTACCCCGTCGAGGTGCCGGGAGTGTCCGTCTCCAATTTCCTGAGGACTGCGAAGACCGCCATCGACGGACAGGCGCCCAAGGTCCGCACCTGGGTCAAGGACGTCGAGACCGCGCTGAGCCGCATGCACCTTGACAAGTCCTTCTCCGCGCGTTCCGTCAATGAGGGGTTCTCAGGTGGTGAGAAGAAGCGCCACGAGATCGCGCAGCTTGAATTGCTCAACCCCAAAGCCGCGATCCTTGACGAGACCGACTCGGGGCTCGACATTGATGCCCTGCGCATCGTCTCCGAGGGCGTCAACAAGTACTCCGCCCAGGGAGACCGGGCTGTGATGCTCATCACCCACTACACCCGGATCCTGCGGTATATCGAACCCACCTTCGTGCATGTGTTCGTCGATGGTCGCATGGTTGACCAGGGTGGACGAGAACTGGCTGACAAGCTTGAGGCGGAAGGCTATGAGGCCTACGTTCGGGCCGCGTCCCAGGCCTGAGGGCAGCTGAGGATTCCGGCGGTGGAATCTCGCGGGTACGGTTGTGTTCGGTGAGGTGAGGAGACGATCGAGATGACCTTTGACGTCAATGCGGTCCGTCAGGACTTCCCCATCCTGGACCGCAGGGTGGGGAGCCATCCGTTGGTGTACCTCGACTCGGCCAACACCTCCCAGAAGCCGCGGGAGGTCGTGGATGCGATCGCCGAGCACTACCTGCGGCACAATGCCAATGTGGCGCGCGCGATGCACATGCTCGGCGCCGAGGCAACCGAGGCATACGAGGGCGCACGGCAACTCGTCGCGTCCTTCATCGGCGCCGCGGAGCCTGGGGAGGTGATCTTCACCAAGAACGCCTCCGAGGCTCTCAACCTGGCGTCCAGCACTCTGGGTGCCACATTGGGTCCCGGCGACGAGGTGGTCATCTCCGTGATGGAGCATCACTCGAACATCGTCCCCTGGCAGCTGGCGTGCGAGCGGAGCGGGGCGACACTGCGCTGGTTCGACGTCACCGACGAGGGCAGGCTTGACCTTGAGGCGGCTGAACGAGAAGGCTTGATCAACGAGCGCACCAAAGTGGTGTCCATTGTCCACGTGAGCAACGTGCTGGGCACCCTCAACCCGGTGTCCGCCATCGCGGAGAAAGCTCATCAGGTTGGCGCGGTCATGGTGGTGGACGCCTCCCAGTCCGTTCCCCATCAGGCCATCGACGTCACCGCGCTCGGAGCAGACATGGTTGCCTTCACCGGGCACAAGATGTGCGGCCCGACCGGGATCGGGGTGCTGTGGGGCAGGATGAGGCTCCTGGAGTCCCTGCCGCCCTTCCTGGGCGGGGGGGAGATGATTGAGATCGTCGAGATGCATCGCTCCACATATGCCGACCCACCCCACCGATTCGAGGCGGGCACCCCGCCCATCGCGCAGGCCGCCGGCCTGGGGGCGGCCGTGGGATACCTGCGGCGGATCGGAATGGATGCAGTAGCCGCCTACGAGCACGAGCTGACCGAGTACATGCTTGCGAAGCTGACCAGCATTGACGGACTCCTTCTGCTGGGCCCGACGGAGGCCGTCGATAGGGGCTCGGCCTGCTCCTTCAACCTCACGGGCATCCATCCACACGATGTCATGCAGGTTCTGGACTCACGCGGCATTGCCATACGGGGTGGGCACCACTGCGCCAGACCGCTGCACAGAAGGCTTGGGCATCAGAGCTCCACTCGGGCCTCCGCGTATCTCTACACCACCTTCGAGGAGATCGACGCGCTCGCCGATGCCCTGGTGTTCACCCGCAACTATTTCGGAGCGCGATGAACCTCGACGAGCTGTACCAGACGATCATCCTCGACCACTACCGCGAGAGGCACCACAGCGGCTTGCGGGAGCCTTACGAGGCTGAAGTTCATCATGTCAACCCATCCTGCGGGGATGAGCTGACCCTGCGTGTTCACCTGGAAGGCGACCTGATTGCCGACATGTCCTATGACGGCGAGGGCTGCTCCATCTCGCAGGCCTCAACCTCAGTTCTGGGGGATCTCGTGATCGGCCAGGACATTGACCATTTCTCCGGGCTCTATGAGGATTTCCTGGAGATGATGCACTCGAAGGGGGAGATCACCCCCGACGAGGACCGCTTCGAGGACGCCATCGCTTTCGCCGGTGTTTCGAAGTTTCCCGCGCGCGTCAAGTGCGCTCTGCTTGCCTGGTCGGCCCTCCGAGACGCTGTCAGCCAGGCTTCAGCGAAGGAGAACTGATGTATACCCCAGATCCACGCCCCTCAGATCTCGTCAAGGACGAGTTGCCCGCTGACGATGCCGGCAAACCGATCCCCACACAGGAGGAGATTGAGGAGGCGATGAAGGATGTCGTTGACCCTGAGCTCATGGTCAACGTCGTCGACCTTGGCCTGCTGTACGGGGTCACAGTGGACGAGGAGGCGAACGTCACCTTGGACATGACCCTGACCTCGCCGACTTGCCCTCTGACCGACCGCATCGAGTACGACACGAAATATGTGCTCGACAGCCTGGCGAACTCCGTCACGATCAACTGGGTGTGGCTACCGCCGTGGACCCTGGAGATGATCACAGAGGACGGACGCGAGCAGCTGAGGGCCATCGGGTACAACCTGTGAGTTGGGGCACCCGTTACACTGGGCCGCACCCAACCGAGGAGCGCAAAGATGCCGAAGCTCACCACACCCGACCAGGTCAATCTGCACTACACGGACATCGGGTCCGGCAAGCCCATTGTTCTGGTGCATGGCTGGCCGCTGTCCGGGGCCGCGTTTGAGGACAATGCCGCGGTGTTCGCCGACGCCGGATACCGCGTCATCACCTACGACCGGAGGGGTTTTGGGTCTTCCGGGAAACCTTGCAGCGGATACGACTACGACACTCTCACTGGAGACCTCGACGCCATCCTGAATGGTCTCGACCTGAGCGATGCCGTCCTGCTGGGGTTCTCGATGGGTGGCGGCGAGGTCGTCCGCTACCTGGCGACCCGAGGCTCCGAGAGGGTGGCGGGGGCGATCCTCTCGGGCTCCATCTGTCCCGCGCTGTGCATCACCGAGGAGAATCCCGACGGTGCGATGCCCCGGGAGGGGTTCCAAGAGCTGGCAGACGCCTGCGCCGCTGACCACGCCGGTTTTGTGGACCAGTTCTGCACCTGGTTCTTCAGCAACAACGAGGGGCTCACCGTACCCGCAGAGGTGCGTGAGCGGGCGGTGGCCATCGCCCAGCAGTCAGCGCCGCACGCTGCCGTCGCCACCATCATGAGCTGGGTCACCGATCTCCGCGACGACTGTCGTCGCGTCGACGTGCCGCTGCTCGTCATACACGGCGACGGGGACCAGAACGTCCCTCTGGAGAAGTCCAGTGCCCGGATGCCGGAGTACGTGCCGCAGACTCAGCTGGTGGTCATCAAGGGCGGGCCCCACGGGATCAACATCTCACACGCAGACCAGTGGAACACCGCAATTCTTGATTTCCTCGCGACCCTAGTAAGGTCCTTGTAGCCGACGTCTCGGGTTGGCGGAAAGCTCGTGGTGTGCAACCTCCGTCTCCCGGGTCCGGCTGATGGACCCACAGTAGTCATCTGATCCCTGGACATTGTTGATGTCCACGCTGGTAGTCCTCTCAAACTGATATGACTTGTCGGCGTTTCGGTATTTGTTCCAGATGTAGTAATAGACGGCGACAGCTGCTATGACGCCCAAAGCGAGGAGCGCGAGCCTAAGCTCGTTAATGGAGATCTTTGTCTTCAGGAGGATCAGCCAGGAGGACATGTCCAATTCTTTTCCTAGAGCACTGTAAGCAAGAACAACGTGATTCCAATGACGGTGCCAACGATGAACACCAGTATCGTGACTGCCCACAGGGTTGCCATGTTCAGGGGGACCGATCCCATCACCTGGCCGTTCTGTCCGTTCACTGCCACAAAGTGTTTCAGGTTCTTGTTGGCCTCATAGTAGGAATACAGCCAGACAGGTAGGTAGACCGTCACCCAACGAGAGCCTTGAAGGTCCACATGCTCGGTGTCCCAACGCACCCCACGGTCATATTGTGGCACCATGCCATCGCCTTTGGCGCGGGCGATGCTGAGCAGCCGATCCTGGACGGTGTAGTCAAGGTCAGAGAAATTCACGTCACGGCGTTCACTGGTGAAACCACGCAGATAGTTGGGGTTGTAGCGCAGGGCATTCTTCACATCAAAGGGCAGGATGGCGTTGATGATGTTGTTCGTCTGCGAGAGATCGTTCATGTTCGCACGTTCGCTACTGGACTCCAGAAGCAGATCGTCGACGCTCATATCAAACCCGCGTGACACGTTGTAGACGTCGGCAGAGTAATAGGTCTCGACGGAGTCGCCATGCTTCTCTGACCAGCTTCCTGTCTGCACCTCGCCTTGTCCCACGAGGGTGGCTCGAGCCTGCCCGTCGAAGACGAAATAGGGCAGATAGACGCCTACGACGTTCTCGGGGGTGAATTCTCGCTTGAATCTGGGGTGGGCGTAGAACTTGCGTTTTTCCACGAAGTTGCGGATGATTTCGATCGCGTGTTCTCGCGGTACCACGAAAGGCGCTACGGCGTCAGGTGCGGCCCCATTGTTGATCCGAGAATCCGCTGCGAGATAGTTTCGGCACCAGTGGCAACGCACCTGCACGGTCTCATTGACGTTGATGACCACCTCGGCACCGCATGCGCGGCATTTGAGAGTCACCACGGACTCATCCACCAGGTTCTGGGCGGAACGAGTGATGGTAGTGCCCTTGAGGTCCCGGATCCCTCCAGTGAGGTCCACCTCGTCTTCCAAGCGCGCCTCATTGGAATGCGTACGGCAGTTTGAGCACACCAGAGCCTGGGCTTCGACGATGTAGCGAATGTCGGTGCTGCCGCACTTGACGCATTTGACCATGCCACCTGCGCGCCCCGTCTCCTTGAGCTCCATCACCTGTGGCTCTTCAGACGCTGCAGGCGGCATAGAAACAGGAGCTGGCGGGGGAGAGGCCTGCCCAGGTGCCGGCGCTGACGGATATGGGGAACCTGCCGTGGGCCCCGGTGCCAGGTATGGGTTGGCTCCCATCTGCCCGGGTGTCATGTAGGGATTGTTCCGGTTAGGACCCTGAGGCTGTGGATACTCGGACGCCTGCTGCGGGTTGGGGTAGCCCATGGGCTGGTGGCCACCTGGATACCCCGGCGGCCAGGGCTGCTGTGGCTGACCCTGGCCGCCGGTGCCGGGTGCTGTCATCGTGCTGGTTTCCTCACAGTCCGAGAAGCCGCTGCTTCAGAGTGTCAAACTCCTCTTGGGTCACCACTCCGGCATCAAGGAGTTCCTTCATCTGCTTCAGCTTTGCTACGGGGTCCTCTTGCTGCTGAGGTGCAGGCTGGGCGGCCTCCTGAGGCTGTCCGGCAGCCTGCTGCTGGCCGCTCATCACGCCACCCATCATGGGGACTCCCATTCCCATGCCGATCAGGCCTGGGCCGCCTCCGGACTCACCTGCCGCCTGCACACCGCGGGCCACCGACTGTTGCATGAAGGAGTTTCCGCGGTCGCCGCGGAGCGCATCAGCCTTCTTCACGTCGGACAGCAACGCACGGGTGTCTTCGTCGTATTCGATGGCCACTAGGGCGACACGCTCGATCACGATGCCGCGACCGGACTGCCATTGGTAGTTCTCCTCGACGACCTCGCTCAAAGACTTGGCGAATCCCACGGAGTCCTGCTGGAGACGGGTGATGCGGTTTCCCCGCTCTGGGTCGTTGGTGTATTTCGAGAATGCCGGGCCCAGGCTGGCCACCACTTCGTTGAACAGCTGGTCGCTGATCGGGTTGTCGAAGTCGGTGAAGTCGAAGGTCTGATTGTTGGCGATGAAGGCTCCCGGGACCAGCGTGGAGACGAACAGCAGTGGATCAGCTATCCGCAGAGTGTAGGTGCCGCGAGTCACTGCTCCCACCTGCGCTCCCAGGTAGGAGTCATCCCAATAGATCTCGGACTGAGTGCCGAAACGGTTGTCCGGAAGCTCTTTGAGGTTGACGAAGAAAGCCTGCTGCATGCCGCTGGGACGGCCTCCGAACTTGATGCGCTCCCAGGTGTTGCGTACTACCTGGCCGAACACTCCGTCGCCGGCGAAGACGGACTGGGAGGAGGGGTCCTCGCCACGGAACTCGAAGCCACCGGGTTCTGATACGAAACCGGTGACGCGACCGTCCTGGAAGGTGACGAGGCCGTAGCCGTTGGGCACAACAATCTTCGAACCGTTGCTGATCACGTTCTCAGAACCGCGGGTGTTCGAGCCCCGGCCCGCGTTTCTGCCCGCATTCACCGCGGGTAGGAACGCTGCTGTGGGGGTGACGCCTGGGGGAACCGTGAGGAAGTCCAGCCATTGATCAGCGAAGACTCCGCCGAGCGCCCCTGTGAAGGCCTTGATGAAACCCATGTTTAACTCCTGAATCGACTCTGGTGGCGACTCGCATCTGCCACGACAACCATCGTGCCAGATGACTGGAGCGTCTGACTCGGGGGCTTGGAGTGGGACCTGGGGTCGCGTGCCTGATGGGTAGACTTCGCAGACGTGCTTCAGGTCAAGGATGTGGAGGTGCGCGCCGGGGCGCGTCTTTTGCTGTCCCCTGTCAGCTTCCAGGTCGCCCCAGGCGATCGTGTTGGGCTGGTGGGACGCAACGGCGCGGGAAAGACCACCTTGACCCGCATCCTCGCGGGCGAGTCGCTGGCGGCCGCCGGAACCGTCAACCGCTCCGGGCAACTCGGCTATCTGCCCCAAGATCCACGCTCGGGTGAGTCCGGGCAACTGGCTCGTGACCGCATCTTGGGGGCGCGTGGTCTCGACGAAGTCATGGCTCGGATGCGCCGGGTGGAGCAGGAGATGAGCGAGACCTCGGGAGAGGTTCGTGAGAGGGCCATGGCGGCCTACACGCGTGCGGAGAACGCCCTGTTGGCTGCCGGCGGTTACGCGGCTGAGGCAGAGGCGGCACGTATCGCCGCCAACCTTGGGCTGCCGGAACGGGTTCTTGGTCAGCCCCTCTACACACTTTCCGGTGGGCAGCGGCGTCGCATAGAGCTGGCGCGCATCCTGTTCTCCGATGCGGACACCCTGCTGCTCGACGAGCCCACCAACCATCTCGACGCTGACTCCATCACCTGGCTGCGTGGCTATCTCCAGGGCTTCGGGGGTGGCCTCGTGGTGATCAGCCACGATGTCGGCCTGCTGGAGGCCGTCGTGAACAAGGTGTTCCACCTGGATGCGAACCGGGCGGAGCTGGACGTCTACGCCATGGACTGGAAACGCTATCTGCAGCAGCGTGAGACTGATGAGAAGAGGCGCAAACGTGAACGTCTCAACGCTGAGCGCAAGGCGGGGCAGCTGATGGCCCAGGCCGACAGGATGCGAGCCAAGGCAACCAAGGCTGTGGCGGCCCAGAACATGGCCAAGCGTGCGGAGAGGCTGCTCGCCGGTGTGGAGGGGGAGCGGGCCGTCGACCAGGTTGCCAAGATCCGCTTCCCGGACCCTGCTCCCTGCGGCAAGACCCCCCTCATGGCCAAGGACCTCTCCAAGGCCTACGGCTCTCTGGAGGTCTTCACCGCGGTGTACCTGGCCATCGACAAGGGCTCGAAGGTGGTGGTTCTGGGGCTGAACGGCGCAGGAAAGACCACCATGCTCCGCTTGCTCGCGGGCCTTGAGAAGCCGGATGTGGGGGAGCGAGTGCTCGGGCATGGTGCCCGGCTTGGATACTACGCGCAGGAGCACGAGACCCTGGATGTGGATCGAAGCGTCTTGGAGAACATGATCTCGGCCTCCCCCGAACTCGGCGATACAGAAGTGCGCAAGGTGCTCGGCTCCTTCCTGTTCACCGGAGATGATGTCGACAAACCGGCACGAGTGCTCTCTGGTGGGGAGAAGACCCGGCTCGCGCTGGCCATGCTCGTGGTCTCAGCCGCCAACGTGCTGCTGCTGGATGAGCCCACCAACAACCTCGACCCGGCATCACGGGCCGAGGTCCTGGCAGCTCTGCGCACCTATGCTGGGGCAGTCGTCTTGGTGACCCATGACCCTGGTGCAGTTGAGGCGCTGGAGCCGGACCGGGTGCTGATCCTGCCAGATGGCGTGGAGGACCTGTGGAGCGACGACTATGCCGAATTGATCGCTCTGGCCTGACTTTGCACGGCCTGGTGCACCGCTTTGATCATCAGGGCAGCGGACTCAGGGGTGGGGGTGGCGAGCCTTTTATAACAATCGTCGTTATA
This sequence comes from uncultured Propionibacteriaceae bacterium, assembly GCA_936941515.1. Lineage (GTDB taxonomy): Bacteria > Actinomycetota > Actinomycetes > Propionibacteriales > Propionibacteriaceae > Arachnia. Next base: position 1,609 of record CAKZJI010000338.1, on the reverse strand, counting down.
ATTGGCGTTGCTCGAACCCTTGACGAACCTGGAGTGAGATGAACCTGCGAGACTTCGCGGCCGCGATGACGAGATCCTGGCTGTTGATCACCGCCGCGACCGCTGCAGGGCTTGCAGGTGGCTGGATCCTCGCTGGGTCCGTTCAGCCTGTCTACAGCGCCACATCGCGGGTGGTGGTGATCGCGGCTGAGGCGAACACCCCCGAGGACGCCGGGCGTTTGACCTCCATGATCCGTTCAGAGATGTCCCTGTACAACGCGATGGCCAGATCAACGCCGGTCGTGGAACGAGTGGCTGCCCGCGTCGATGGTGTCACCGCCGATGAGGTCTCTGGGGCTACGGCGCCCTCCGTCTCCGACCAGGTGCTGCTGCTGACCGTGAGCCTTCCCGATCAGCAGAAGGCCTCCCAGACTGCCAGGGCGCTGGCTGAGGAACTCGGTGCTGAGATTGAGGCCGTGCATCCCGGAAGCCCGCAGCTGCTTCGAGCAGAGTCGTTGTCCCTTCCCATGAGCGTGTCCTCGGATGGTGCATCGCAGAGTCGGACGATCGCCGCTGGTGGAGTCCTCGGGCTGGGGGTTGGCCTGCTTCTGGCCTGGTGTGTGGCTGCTATGAGGCCTCTGGTGGGCTCAGGGCGGGGCGTGAGCGCCTCTGGGCGGCTGACGCTCCGCTCGACCCCAGAGCCGAGGGCCTATCATCAACTGGCTGCGATCCTTGCCCCCTCTCTGCGCGCATCGGAATCGGGAGCTGTTGTGTTGGTCGGCACGGGCTCCCGTGTCAACCTGGGGCCGTGGGTTGAAGGCCTTGACGAACGGTTGGCGGCTGAGGCGTCAGGGGTGATCGCAGCCCCCGACGGGGCCGGTCCGGTGGCGCTTCAGGCGGTGGCCGGGAACTCCACAACAGTGCTGGTCATGGACCCGAGGGATTCCCTGAATGAGGTGCAGGCGACTCTGACTCTGTTGGAGGCGGCTGGCGCCAATGTGGTGGCCTGCCTCGTGGTCAGTGACCGAGCATGACTGTGTGGGGGAGAACCGTCATCGGCTGTCGCTCGTGACGGCGGCGATGGCTCATCATGGTCAGCAGCCCGGCCAATGTCACCCACCAGATGAAGCTGACGGGAAAGTTCTTGGTCAGATAGGTGTCAAACGCGAAGCCTGCCAGCGTGCCGACGAGCCCTGAGGCGATGGTGCGCTCCACCACCCCACGCGCCTGCCACCAAGCCCAGATAACCGTGCCGAGCACCACTAGGAGAAGGGCTATGCCCACCAACCCCTGCTCGGACAGCACCGCGACGTAGAGGTTGTGGGCATGCGAGAGGGTTATGCCCTCCGGCATCTGCTTGTCGCCGTGAGCTCCAGGCTGCGGCAGCACCATGGCCTCGAACGCATACCAGGGCCACAAGACCCCGTATCCGACACCGAAGACCAGATTGCCCAGTGAGGCGAATGCCTGACTCAGACCATAGGTCCACGTCTCCACCCGCCCTCCGCCGGTGATGTCGAGTCCGCGGTTCAGCAGTATGCGCTTGGTGATGCCGATGAAGCCGATCAGGCCCACAGCGGAGGTCGCCAGCAGCGCCCGCAGCGGCACGCCCCGGTCGTTGACCTTGGCG
>CAKZJI010000337.1 GCA_936941515.1 uncultured Propionibacteriaceae bacterium | reverse complement strand
GAGGATGAGCTGGGCCGCGAGATCCAGTTCAATGAGAACGTCAAGACTGTGCAAGACCTCTTTGACTGCATCAACGCTGCGGTGCTCGATCATGCATAACGTGGTCATCACGGGGATGGGAGTGGTCAGCCCCATCGGCGCAAATCGTCATGATTTCGAGAGAAATCTGTTTATCGGTCGCCACGGCATCACATCGATACCGGCTGGGCATGGCTCTGACCTTGCTGTGAAGGTATACGCTCCCGCAGCAGATTTTGACCCAATACAGCACTTCTCAGCGCTCGAACTCCGCAGGCAGGATCCCTACACCTCCTTCGGGCTGGTTGCCGTCCGGGAAGCCGTCGCACAGGCGGAGCTCATCGGTCAGGTCGACCCGTTCAGGCTGGGCCTCTACCTCTCTTCAGGTCTAGGCGGAGTGAGTACTGCCACCAGTGAATATGACACTCTGCGGAAGCTCGGATCACGGCGGGTATCCCCGATGCTAATCCCGAAATGGACCTGCAACATCCTTGCGGGCATGGCGGCCATTGAGCTGGGGGCCCACGGCCCCACATTGGCCCACGTATCGGCCTGCGCCTCAAGCGCTATGAGCATCGGCGAGGGGGCCCGCACCATACGTCATGGCTATGCCGACGTCATGGTATGCGGTGGGGCGGAGATGCTGGGGAACCAGCTGCCACTGGCCGGCTTCCAGAATCTACGTGCCTTGACCCTGTCCGCAGATCCCGACCGGGCCAGCCTACCCTTCGACCGATACCGGGCCGGTTTCGTCATGGGTGAGGGGGGTGCCGTAGTGGTCCTGGAACGCGAGGAACACGCACTCGCACGCGGTGCCACCATCCTGGCGCGGGTCACAGGCTACGGGAACACCACAGACGCGTTTCACATCACAGCGCCAGCCGATGATGGCGCAGCCGTGGATCGCGCCATCTCCGATGCCCTATCCGAGGCGGACGAGACCTCTGGAACTATCCATGTCAACGCCCATGGCACCGGCACCATCAAGAACGACCACTTGGAGGCACAGGCCATCAAACGAGCATTTGGGCAGGATGCCCCCGTGACCTCCACAAAATCAATGACAGGTCACCTCATGGGTGCCGCAGGGGCGACGGAGGCCATAGCATCGGTCCTCGCACTGCAGCGCGAGGAGATCCCCCCCACAATCGGCACACAGGAACTCGATCCAGCCGTCGATATCGACGTGGTACTGCACAAGTCCCGCAAAGCGAAACTCTCACGCGCGGTATCACTGTCTCTGGGTTTTGGTGGCCACAACGTGTGTCTCGTCTTCGATCGGGCAGCATAATGATTAATGCCGTCATAACAGATGCCTGCGAAATGGATGCTATTTCGTTTAATATATTTCGCTCCCAGGTGCCATCGGAGCGGCAGACACGCAGCGATCGCTACGACCGATTGACAGATCGATACACCAGTATCACCGTGTTCTCACTGCTCCAGAAACTTTGGACTGAGCAACGGGCGGGACCACTTCCACCAATCACCATAGGAAGATTCGGCAAACCAGATTTCACCCCAGGAACGGGGCTTCACTTCAACTGGTCCCACGACGGCTCACTGTGCGCATGTCTCCTAGGCCCCGTTCCAGTCGGAGTGGATATATCGGGACGCGTCCCCTTTGAGGAAAGCCTGTTCGACTACATGGCTGCCCCTGGGGAGAAATCCCTCAAAGAATTACTGCGAAATAAAGATGATCTGAGTCTGTTGTGGACCAGAAAAGAGGCCATCATTAAACGGACAGGTCGAGGCCTGACAACTCCTCTAGAACAGGTTAACACTATGATTTCAGGTGATATCGTAACCTTCACCTGTGATGCCCTAGGCTTCCAGCTCAGTCTGAGCGCGGAGGGAATGAGGGAAGACGAATTACACGAAGAGCTGCGGGTGCGCTTCGTCACACCCGGGCCGGCAGGAGTCTGGCAAGATTCCCCCTCCCCAGGTCTACGACGGCTGGGCACAAATCTGGAGGCTTATTCATGGGATGCCAGAAACAGCAAAATACCTTGTCGGAGTCCGGTTGCTAGCAGCTGTGGATAAGTCTCATGGACGTCTTGGAGTGCTATGGGTTTTGTGGACACTGTTGAAAAATGGGATTTCTAGGCTGCTT
>CAKZJI010000336.1 GCA_936941515.1 uncultured Propionibacteriaceae bacterium | reverse complement strand
GAGACTGATCGTGTGGGTGTGGTTGAGATCTAGCGCGACCTTTCTACCGGAGACCTCTCCGAGTAATCCGTACTGAGGCGAGTCGCCATTGACGCCGAGCATGATGTCATAGCAGGCCTCTGCTTGAGGCACAGGCTCGGACGCCGGGTGCCCTCCATGCTCTGGTTCAGCATGCGCTTCCGGTAGGGCAGCCACGGCAGGTTGTTCGTCATCCTTTTCGACTTCCGAAGCGATAGAAGACGGAGGGGTTGGCTCGACAGGGCTCGCCTGTTCTTCTGCCTCTTGGTGAGCAGGCGCAGGTGCTCCCTCTGCGGCCGGGGGTGCTGGCGCGGTGATTGGTACCTCCGGATCATCGTCCCAGAGCTCATCCACCGTCCAGGACGTTGACCGCGCTCTCTTGGGTGCGATAAAGGCCGCTGTCTCAAGTTTTGGCACGTTCGGTATGAACTGCTCGCTAAGAAGGTGCGTGGTCGGTTCTTCCTCAATCTCGACGGAAACAGGCTTGCGGCAGTTCTCCAGTAAGGCGCGAATGAGATCCTTACCGATGCGGTGGAATTCAATGCCAACCTCGTTGTCGGGGGCCTCGGTTCCGGTCTTGTCGAAGTCGAAGATCAGGGCGCAGCGTCTGAACTGAAGCGAGTAGCCCTGCTCGATGGATTCAAGTAGCCCTCGTGCTTCCTGCGCAGCAGTCGCATCAAAGATCCCGTAACGTAGTGAGCGCTCTAGATAGAAACGAAGGATCTGAGCCAACTCCCGGCTCTTGAGCAACCTATCCGGCCGGTCGGGCTTCTTCAAGGCCGGGTCAAAGTGGCGCTGGAGGATGCGCTCGCTCTGATTGATCTGGGCGGAAATCCGTTCCTTCAGTTGGTTGAAGGCCGCAAAGTCGCCCACTTGCGAATAGCATTTCACCTCGACCAGGTTGCAAGTGATCGTTCTGGTGTTCAAATCCAAGTCGAACAATCCCAAGTCGGTGCGTTGCAGACTGATTGCATCATTGACATCGTCTGACTCACCGCTTGAGCGGTAAAGGTCCGTGTGCGCATCCAACGGCACAATGACCTGATTGCTCAATGCGCCCTGATATTCGAGGTAGAGCCGAGCCAAAGCCAGACCAAGTGCCTCCGCCTGTTGTGTGCGAGCAGAAATCAGCTTGAGCGCTAGTTGACCGGACAGCGATCGCAGATTTGCCAGGATCTGAACCGACTGCTCGCCGTCGGCGGACAAGCCATGCTCAAGCAGCACCGGCTTCAGCATCGCCTCCAGTTCATCGTTCGAGCGCGACGAGATGATCAGGTTGTGTGTCGCCTGGGAGCTGGCTCCCGGCACATAGTCAATCAGATAGTCCGGTCTGTTCTTCCGGCCGCCATGGTCGAAGAACTCAATCCCCATATTTCGGTCGATGGTGAACACCCAATCGCTGATCTGGTGAACCTCGTAGATCAGCTCTCGTTGGGCCACATCGAGGCCAAGGGTCACCACAGGCACAGCTTTGAAGCTGGCACCAGAAGCAGCAACCGCTGAGGTAGCAAAGCAGAGGTGTCGGCTCAGGGACGACAGCAAATCGAAGCACGCCGCATGGTTGTCCGCGCCGAGGGAGCGCCCGACAATCGGCCGCTTGTTCCAGAAGGTTCCCGAATCGTCATCAACGAATTCAGTGTCAAAGTCCTGTATCAGCCCATGCAGTGGGGTCACGCCCATCGGCTTCTCTGCAATGGAAAGCTCCTCGGCGGGAAACACATCCAGAAGAACACTGATGTGGGCCGGGAACTCCTTGGAATTTGCATGGAATTCATTCAGGGGGTGCTTGGCCAAGTTCAGTTTGGAGAACAGATGGCTGCCCGTTGAGGTCGCAAATGCGTCGGCGGCCTCGTTTACCGTGGCTCCGGGACGGACCATCGACTCAAGAGCCTCGCCCAAAACAGGTGAGTCGGGATCGGTGGTAAAGAGCCGCACGTCATAGCGCAAATCGGCATGCTCGCGCTTCTGCTGGAGCGATAGCAGAGCCTCCGCAATCACCGATCCGGCCCCAGGGTTGAAGATGTTCAGTGATAACTCTCGAACATAGGGATGCTGAGAGAGATAGCGCTCGATCTTGTCCGCAATGACTTGTCCGGAAATATCTGATCCCGCAG
>CAKZJI010000335.1 GCA_936941515.1 uncultured Propionibacteriaceae bacterium | reverse complement strand
CGAACGCGTCCAGGAACCGCTCCTGGTGCTCCACGAACCAAGGAGCCGGACCCCAGTGCCCGGTGGGACGTGCGACGTCCTCCAGGACCAGTGCCCGAACCAGGTCGGGCCGGGCCACGCCCACTCGCAGCGACATGAGCCCTCCCAGGCTGTGCGCCACGACGACCGGTGGCTCTGGAAGCGATGAGATCACCCGCTCAAGGTCTTCCTGCATGGTCTGCGGTGCCCGGGCCAGGGAGTGGTCGTCCCACCGTGGGGACATCCCGTGCCCCCGCAGGTCCACCGCGAGAACGTGATACCGGGAAGACCAGCGGGCCACTGCGTCGGGCCAGGCGGCGGCCGATTCCGTCAGGCCGTGGACCAGAAGCAGGGTTGGAGCCGCGGGATTCCCCCACTCGCGCAGTGCAAGCATCGTCACCTCGGCGACTGTAACACCAGGGTGTTCGGAAACGTCGTGGTGGAGGGGCTGTGCCCAGGATTCTTGGTGCTCGATCGGGGTGGCACAATCCTGTGGAACGGGCGGTTCCGTCGAGTGGGGTGGCTTCTGTGAGAGGGTGTCCGACCTTGTCAGGCTGGCCTTCCTAACGTGTGGATGGGTTTCCTTGGGGATGGACATAATGTTGAAAACATGAGTACCGAGACCGTGAACACCCCGCATGTGACCCTGTCCTTCACCGCATCCGCTGCGCTGCGCGACAGCTTCCAGCGCGTTCTGGTGAACCTCATCGCCCTCGAACTGGTCGGCAAGCAGGCCCACTGGAACATCGTCGGCCCGAACTTCCGCGACCTCCACCTGAACCTCGACGAGGTCGTGGGCATCGCCCGCACGGGTTCCGACGAGGTCGCCGAGCGGATGCGCGCCGTCAACGCCACCCCCGACGGTCGTCCCGCTACCGTCGCCGCTTCCGCCACCGTGCCCGTCGCCCCCGAGGGTGAGGTTCTCACCACCGATGCCGTCGCCTACATCGTCTCCGCGATCGAGGCAGTCGTCGCGACCCTGCGCGACGTGCACGACACCATCGACGGGGAGGATCCCTCCTCCTCCGGCATCATCGAGGACCTCACCGTCCAGCTCGAGCAGCAGGCGTGGTTCCTCTCCTCGGAGATCCGCAAGCCCGTCCGCTGAGCCCGGCCAGGCTCTCCGCGACCCCCGGCACGTCCGGGGGTCGCTTTCTGTTTCCCCGCGGCGTCGTCCTTTTTGTCCACGCACACCCGCACTCTGGCGTACAGCTTAGGTTTGCCTTACCATTGCTGGGCCATTCCCGAGATGAACGGAGCCCACGTGCTTTCCAGAAGGACCTTCGTCGCTATGCTTGCCGCGACCGCAACCGTTGGCATCGCCGCCTGCTCCAGCAATTCGACGCCCCAGGGCACCCCCCCCGGCCTCAGGAAACGGTGGTTCCTCCCCCGCCGCCGGAGATGCCTTCCCCATCACCATCAAGCACGCCCTCGGTGAAGCCGTCATCGAGAAGAAACCTGAACGCATCGCAACACTCGGGTGGGCCAACCACGAGGTGCCGCTGGCCCTCGGCGTGGTGCCCGTCGGCATGAGCAAGGCCAACTGGGGTGACGAGGACGGCGACGGCCTGCTGCCCTGGGTCAAGGAGAAACTCGACGCCCTGGGCGGCCAGACCCCTGTCCTGTTCGATGACACAGACGGCGTCCCCTTCGAGGCCGTCTCCAACACCAAACCCGACGTGATTCTCGCCTCCTATTCCGGCATCACCGCGGAGGACTACGCGACCCTCAGCCAGGTTGCGCCCGTCGTCGCCTACCCCGAGGCAGCGTGGATCACCACCATGGACCAGATGATCGAGCTGAACTCCCAGGCCATGGGCATGGCCGCCCAAGGCAAGGCGCTGATCGCGGACCTGGACAAGCGGGTCGCCGCGGCCATGGAGCAGCACGCCGGTCTCAAGGGCAAGAAGGTGCTGTTCTCCTTCCTCAACGCCAGTGATCTGTCCAAGGTCGGCTTCTACACCACCCACGACCCGCGGGCCGGGTTCCTCGTCAAGGCCGGGCTGGGAACCCCGGAGATCGTCGAGAAGGAATCCGCGGCTTCCAAGGCGTTCTGGAAGGACATGTCCTCGGAGAAACCGGAGCTGTTCAACGACGTCGACATCCTCCTGACCTACGGGCCCGCGGACCCGACACCGCTGAAGGAGGCCATCAAGGCCGACGCGCTGCTCTCCCGCATCCCTGCGATCGCCAAGGACCACGTGGTCTTCCTCGGGCAGGACGCCCTCTCGGCCTCCGCGAACCCGTCGCCGCTGTCCATTCCGTGGGGCATAGAGAAATACGTCGCGAAACTGGCCGAAGGTCTCGAGTGACCGCTGACGGGGTTCTGACCCGGCCGGATGTCGAAGTCATCAAACGCTCGGCCGGACGCCGTCTGCTGTGGCTGGCGGTCCTGGTGGTGGTCCTGCTGGTGATCGTGGTGGCCTCTGTGATCTTCGGGGTGCGGGCCGTGTCCTTGGACGATGCCTTGGCCGCGCTGTCCGGTGGAACCGTGACGGCCGAACAGGCCGCCGCGGCCGGTCGCCTGCCCCGCACGGTGCTGGGGCTGCTGGCCGGGATGTCCCTGGCAATCGCGGGTGGCGCCATGCAGGCCGTCACCCGTAACCCGCTGGCCGATCCCGGCATCTTCGGGGTGCTGTCGGGGGCCTCCCTCGCGGTGGTGATCGGTCTGGCCTTCCTCGACCTCTCCCACCCCTACGCGCAGCTGTTGATCGCGGTGCTCGGGGCCGGTGTGGCGGCTGGGTTCGTCTACGGCGTCGGGTCGCTGGGACGCGGCGGCGCGACCCCGCTGAAACTGGCCCTGGCCGGTGCCGCGACATCCGCGGCGTGCTCGTCGCTGGTCTCGGCGATCCTGCTGCCCCGGGTGCGGGTGATGGACTCGTTCCGGTTCTGGCAGATCGGTGGGATCGGCGGCGCCACCTGGGACCGGGTGGGACTGGTGGCCCCGTTCCTGATGGCCGGCGCCCTGATCTGCCTGTTCTCGGCGCGCGGCATGAACTCCTTGGCGCTCGGCGACGACGTCGCCACCGGACTGGGTGAGAACGTGATGCGCACCCGGCTGGTCGTGTCCATCGGCGCGGTGATCCTGTGCGGGGTGACGACGGCGGTGTGCGGGCCGATCGCGTTCGTCGGGTTGATCGTGCCGCACCTCTGCCGGCTCCTCGTCGGCACCGACCACCGCTGGATGCTGCCCTTCGCGGGCCTGGCGGGTGCGTGTCTGCTGCTCGCCGCCGACACCCTGGGGCGGGTCGTCACCCCCAACTCCGAGATCGACGTCGGCATCATCACCCCGTTCCTCGGAGCCCCGTTCTTCATCTGGATAGTCCGACGCCAGAAGGTGCGTGAACTATGAGCGCTGCTGCCATCCCCGACGTCAAGGCTCTGCGCGTCGCGCGCTCCCGCCGCATCCGGGCCCAGGCCCTGGTAGTCCTCGTGCTGGCGTTCTTGGTAGTGGGTTTGTGGGCCGCGTCGCTGATGTTCGGTGAAAGCTTCTACGGACCCTCCGAGGTGTGGAGGGTCATCGCGGGTGAGCGGGTGCCGGGTGCCAGTTTCACCGTCGGTACGCTGCGGCTGCCGCGCGCCACCCTCGCCGTGCTGGCCGGACTGGCCTTCGGGTCTGCTGGCGTGACCTTCCAGACCCTGCTGCGCAACCAGCTGGCCGACGTGACCCGCGCCGAAGAAGGCCTGGACCTGGCCGCCAGCGCGGGCAAGAGCCTCAACTACCCCGTCGTCGTCGGCGAGTTCGGCGTACTGCTGGGCACGCGAGCGCGCGTCGTCGAAAGCCGCGGTGCGTGCCTTCTTGAGCAGTTCGGAGTCGTCGTCGATGGAGAAGGCAATGTTGCTGATGCGGGTGTTGTTCCCGCCTGCGTCGGCGGCCGTGCTCAGCACCGCCGAGGCCTTGGATACATCGCGGATGGTGATCCGGATGGTGTTGGTCGCCTGATAACCGGAGATGGTCGACGACGTGCCCGGCGCCGGATTGCTGTACTGCGGTGAAATCGACACCTGTTGGGTCTGGACGTCGGAGCGATCCTCGACGCCGCCGGCCAGGACTGCGTCGGTCACCGACTTCACC
>CAKZJI010000334.1 GCA_936941515.1 uncultured Propionibacteriaceae bacterium | reverse complement strand
AGCGGCGCTGATGGAACAGCTTCTCGACCGTCGGGAGGAATGGGCAGATCAGCGGCGCAGCCACATCGCGGAGATGCGCAAGCGCGGCAGCAAGCCGGATGCGCTGTCCACCCTTTTGATCGGCGGCTCCGCCGTCAGCGAAGCGATGATCCGCGCGGCCGAAGAGGAGTTCGGTATCGAAGTGCTTCATGGCTGGGGCATGACCGAGATGAGCCCGGTCGGGACCGTGACCCGTCCCGAGCCCGGCCTGACCGCGGATGAGAACGTGGCCTTGAAGCTGCCGCAGGGCCGTCGCCTGTTCGGCGTGGACATGAAGATCGTCGACGAGGCCGGAGAACCGTTGCCCCACGATGGCGAGCGGTCGGGAGAACTGTTCGTGCGCGGGCCGACGGTCATTTCCGGCTATTTCAATGCGCCCGAGGCCAGCCAGGCGGTCTTCGATGCCGATGGCTGGTTCAGCACCGGCGACATGGCCAGGATCGGCCCCAACACCGATCTGCTGATCGTCGACCGCACCAAGGACCTGATCAAGTCCGGCGGCGAGTGGATCTCGTCGATCGACCTCGAGAACACCGCTTGCGGATGCGCGGGCGTGGCCCAGGCGGCCGCTGTTGCGATCCCGCATCCCAAATGGGATGAGCGGCCGCTGCTGGTGGTCGTGGCCGTTGGGTTCGTCTCGCCCTTCGTGTGGATGCTCTTCTCCGCGCTGAAACCGAGCAACCAGGTGCTGTCCACCGGGGCTGCCCTGCTTGGCGACGCGGTGCGCTGGGACAACTTCGCGGAGGCCTTCAGCTCCATCCCGTTCGGGCAGATCCTGGTCAACACCTTCGCCTACGCGCTCGTCGGGACCCTCATCACCGTGGTGGTCTCCGTGCTGAACGCCTACGCCTTCGCGCGCCTGGAGTTCCCCGGGCGCTCCGCCCTGTTCTCGGTGTTCATCGCCACCCTGGTGCTGCCCATCGAGGTGCTCGTCATTCCTCTGTTCCTGGGGGCCGACGCCTTCGGGCTCGTCGACTCCTACCCGGCGATCGTCCTGCCCTTCGCCTTCGGGGCCTTCGGTACCTTCATGCTGCGGCAGTTCCTGCTGTCGCTTCCCGGCGACTACGAGGAGGCCGCCCGGATCGACGGCGCGGGCCAGGTGAAGATCCTGTTCCACGTGATCATCCCGCTGCTGCGCGGCCCCATCGCGGTGGTGGCGGCGTTCGCCTTCATCGACTACTGGAACGCCTTCCTGTGGCCGCTGATCATCATCAACAGCACGGACAAGGCCCCGCTGCAGCTCGGCCTGTCCATGTTCACCGGTGAACGCGGCACGGACTGGGGGCCGCTGATGGCGGCGTCCACGATCGCTGTGCTCGCCAGCCTCGTGATCGTGGTGGCGATGCAGAAACAACTGGCGAAGGGCCTCAACATAGGAGGATTCGGTGGCCGCTGACCTGGAGGCACGATTCGAACGCGACGCCGAACGCTGGAAGGCGCTCGCGCGCCCCACCCCGGAGTGGTTCCGGCGCGCCAAGCTCGGATTCTTCATCCACTGGGGGCCGTACTCGGTGCCCGCGTGGGGGGAGCCCATCGCGGAACTCGGCGAGATCCCGCCGACCGAGTGGTTCCGGCACAACCCCTACGCCGAGTGGTACCACAACACCATCCGGCTGGAGGGCAGCCCCGCGCAGCGGCACCACGCCGAGGTGCACGGCGGCTGCGACTACGACGACTTCCTCGACGCCTGGCGGGCCGAGAGGTTCGACGCCGACGCGGCCGTCGCCGAACTGGTGGCGGCCGGGGGATCCTACGTGATGGTCACCACGAAACACCACGACGGCGTGTGCCTGTGGGACGCGCCCGGCACCGGGGACCGCAACACCGTGCGCCGCGGACCCGGGCGTGACCTGGTGGGGGAGTGGGCCGACGCCGCGCGGCGTGCCGGGATGCGTTTCGGCGCCTACTACTCGGGCGGCCTGGACTGGCACGCCGCACCGACGGAGCCGATCGGGCTGCGCGACGACTGGGACCTGACCGAACGTCCCCTCGACCAGGGCTACGCCTCCTACGCCGCCGGGCACCTGCGGGACCTCATCGCCCGTTACAACCCCGACGTGCTGTGGAACGACATCAACTGGCCGGACGCCGGCAAGGACTTCGGACCCGACGGCGTCGGAACCGTGTTCGAGGAGTACTACGCCGCCAATCCGGAGGGCCTGGTCAACGACCGCTGGCAGGTGCCCCACCAGGACTACGCCACCAGCGAGTACAAACACCTCCAGCAGTGCGAGAACGCCGCGGTGTGGGAGCACTGCCGCGGGGTGGGGTTGTCCTTCGGGTACAACTCCGTCGAGGGTCCCGAACACGCCATGACCCCGCTGGAGTTGATGAAACACCTCGTCGACATCGTGTGGCGGGGCGGTCGGATGCTGCTGGGCGTGGGTCCGAAGGCCGACGGGACGCTGCCCGGATGGCAATCGGAGATCCTCCTCGGCATCGGACGCTGGATGCGGGTCGCGGGCAGGTGGCTGCCCGATCTCGTCGCCGACGGCGAACTGGAGGTCGAGGGCGCCTGGACGCGGCTGGGTCGCGTTGGGGACTCCCGCCTGCTGTTCATCGACGCCGATGTCCCCGTCACCATCCCGGCAGGGAGACTGCTGACCCCGGAGTGGGCATCCCTGGAGGACGGGGCCCTGACCTGCGCCGAGGACCGCCCAGGCCCGGCGGTCGTGGAACTGACCTGAACCGGGGCCGGGCACACCCGGCTCCGCCTCGTCGGAAACGCTTGCCTTCCGGTCGTACGCCTGCCTTCCCGACGGAAACGCTTGCCTTCTGGTCGTACGCCTGCGCTACAGCGCAAGCAGACGACCGGAAGACAAGCGAACCGGGCACTCCAGTTCCAGCAGCCGCGAGATCTGGGTTCAGTCCACTTTGGGCACCCGACCTCCCGAGGAAGACGAGTTCCGTTCGGATTGACAGCCGGGGCACAGCGTCGGCTGGGTCGCAGCTCAGGGCCGGCGGGCTTCATGGAATCCCCAGACAGGAGCAGGAGGATTCATGAAACGGATTTCTCGTCGCGGTGTGTTCGCGGCGGTGGGACTGGGTGCGGTCGGGGCGGTGATCCTGAGCGGGTGTGGCTCGTCAGGGGGGACATCGTTGGCCGCGTCCGCGGGGAAGGTGACCGACGGTTACCTCGACCCGGACTCGCTCCATTCGGTGGAGATCACCGTCGACCAGAATGCCTATCAGGAAATGATCGCCGCCTACACCTCGAACCGGACCAAGAACTGGATCGAGGCGACGGTCACCGTCGACGGGGTCGCGCACGAGAAGGCCGGCCTGAAACTGAAGGGAAACTCGTCCCTGCAGGGGATCTCCGCCGACAGTGAACCGCAGAAACTCCCGTGGCTGATGCGATTCGACAAGTTCGTCGACGGCGCGAACCACGACGGCATGACCCGCATGGTGATCCGCGCCAGCTCGTCGACCTCCGCCCTGAACGAGGCAGTGGCCCTCGACCTGCTCGCCAAAACCGGGCTGGCCAGCGAGAAGGCCGCCCACATCAGCCTCAGCATCAACGGCTCCGATCCGGTGCTGCGGCTGACCTGCCAGGACCTCGACGAATCCTGGGTGGCGCAGAACTTCGACGTCGCGGGGCTGCTGTACAAGGCGGAATCCACCGGCGACTACACCTACCGCGGCACCGACGAGTCGGCATACAAGGACGTCTTCGACCAGGAAACCGGGAAGGCGAACCTCACCCCGCTGATCGAGTTCCTGCAGTTCATCAACGAATCCAGCGACGCCGATTTCCAGTCGGGACTGGCGCAGCGGGTCGACGTCGACAAGATGGTCACCTACCTGGCCTTCGAGGACGTCATAGACAACTTCGACGACATCACCGGACCCGGAAACAACTCCTTCCTGTGGTGGGCGGAGCAGGCAAACCAGATGACCGTGGTCGCCTGGGACCACAACTGCGCCTTCGGGCTGAAACCCGGTGCCGGGCAGCAGGGGCAGGGCGGCGGGCAACCCCCCGGCGGGGGTGGCCAGGGACAGCCTCCGAGCGGTGGTCAGCAGCCTGGAGGCGGTCAGCCGCCGGGTGACGGGGGTGCGCCGCCGAATGGTCAGGCACCAACCGGCCAGCCACCGGGTGGTGCCGGGAGCCAGACGAGGGCGAACGCTCTGGTGGACCGGTTCAACTCGCTCATGGACGGCGAGACCAAGGTGTCGGCGGAACGCGACCGCCTCAAGCAGCAGCTCTACACCTCCGGTGTGGCCCAGACCATTCTCGACGCCCGCGCCAAGGTCCTCACCGACCAGGCCGGTTCCCTGATCGAGCAGTCCGCGGTGGAGGCCGACAAACAAACGATCGCTGCCTATTTCACCAAGTAGAAGCCGCCATCCGTCGCCGTCGCCCGGGGTTCGCTTGTCTTGTGGTTGTGTGCTTGCGCTGTAGCGCTGGCGTTCGACAGGAAGGCTGGCGTTTGACGGGAGGGCTGGCGTTGGTCCGTAGGGCTGGCGTTCGACGGTAGGGCCAGCGAACCGCGGGGCGGCGGGATGTCTGCGCCGCAACTCAGGGTGTGGCTCGGTGAACCGCTGGCGGGGATGGGCTGGGTGGCATCTAGACTTTGAGCATGACGATCCAAGTCGTGGACCAAGAACGTTTGCGCGAATTGTGTGAACGCTACGGGATCGCGAGCCTTGAAGTTTTCGGTTCCGTGGCGCGTGGGGATGCTGGCCCTGATAGCGACATTGATCTCCTGTTTTCTCTGAAACCTGGTGTGCGTTTGGGGTGGGAGATCGAGGATCTTACGGAGGGACTGTCCGAAATTCTTGGGCGGAGAGTAGACCTCGTCTCCCGTCGAGCCATTCATCGTCGGATGCGTGACCATGTGCTGGCCGAAGCGGAGCCTTTCTATGCGGCGTGATCTTGCCATTCTTGACGAGATGATCGATGCGGCAGAGCAAGCGCATGCGATAGCCATTGATGCTGATCCTGCGACATTGTCGCGGGACCGGATGCGTAGAGATGCGCTCCTGTGGAATCTGACCGTGTTGGGAGAGGGCGCGGGCCAGATCTCCGAGGAACTCACTCGGGCCCACCCAGGTTTGCCCTGGAGGAAACCAACGGCTCTGCGCAACCGGATAGTGCATGGGTATTGGAGCATCGACCTCGAAATAATTCACACCACCGCCGTAGAAGATCTGCCAGGTCTCGCCTCTCAGCTACGGACAATCCGTACTGCTCTTGAGGCCCGAATGGACACGCCCTAGTGGCGTGGCGTTTAAATAGCTTTATGGTTTGGTGGGGTAATGAAGCATGG
>CAKZJI010000333.1 GCA_936941515.1 uncultured Propionibacteriaceae bacterium | reverse complement strand
CGGTCAGCAGGAAGTCCTCCACCCCCTTCGCGCACGCCCCCGGCGCAAAGCGTTCGTCGTAGCGCAGGACCGCGGGGACGATGCCCGCCGCGCCGTCCTTGCCCTGGGCCAGCAACTGCTGCGCCACCGCCGGATCGACCCCGCGACCGGGCTGGAAGACGTTGACCATCACCAGGCCGATCACCACGGCGATGCTGGACCCGATGACCGCCAGCGTCGCGGGCAGTCGTATGGGAGGCCAGAGCCCATAGCTGGTGAACCCGACCAGGAAGGGGAACATGCTGATGACATCTGTGCGGATGCTCCAGGCCAGCACGGCGATGATGATCACTATCAAGGCCGCCCGGACAAGCTGAGTCTTACGCCCCCGAACGTCCAGGAAGGCACCCAAGTGAGTGAAGGAGCTTATATAGAGAGGGATGAAAACCGTCAGGGCCACAAGCCCGAGCCAGCGCTCAGGTCCGTCGTCGAGCCGCCAGAGCGAGACTATCGGGAAGAAGAGGAACACCATCCAGACACCGGCGATCACACCCCCCTTCCTGGCAGGGATGTTCCCGGAGGAGAACCAGGTGCGGAGACGACTCACTGCCGGGTCCTGGAGCGCCTCGTGCCCAGCACAGCCAAGCCGACGAAGATCACGGTCCACACCAGGTAGTTGCCCACCAGCAGCCAGATGGAGTCCGTCTGCGGCGGATTTGCCGGGGACGGGCTCATCGTCACGACCTGGCCTTCAAGCTGCGGATATCTCACCAACCCAACGTAGCCGTACATCGGGGTGAACCGGGCGATGTCCAGCATGACTCCCTCCAAGGGCATGAACACGTTGCCGAAGAAGGCGAAAAAAACCACCGACCCACTGGTGATGCCGACGGCGCTCTCAGATTTCAGCAGAAGGGCCATGGCGAGCCCGTAGACGCCGAACAGCGCCGCCCCAAGAATGCCGATCCCCCAGGTGACGCCCCACACCCACCAGGCCTCGGCTTTGGCACCCGTCACAAAACCAACGCCAAACACCAGTCCCGATGCGACAGCCCCGACGACCAGGGCCTCTACAGCCTTGTTCACGATGAAGCCGAGCGGTGTCTGCCGAGTCAGCCCAAGCTGACGCCCCCAACCGAGCATCGACTCACTGGCAGCCTGAGCAGAGATGGATGTGGCGGCAACCACAGCGCCATAGGCGGCGAGTGACACCACAAAATAGAAGCCCATGTCGCCTCTGCCCGCCGGGAGATCAGCGATCTTTCCACGCCCGAACAGCAGATACATGAGAACCGGCAGGGTGAAGGTAAACATCAGGTTCGGAACATCACGAAAGCCCCGAGTCAGCTCGATGCGAATATATGTGAGGTTCACGGCGATCACTTCCCCTCGGTGAGGGCGAGGAAGGCGTCCTCAAGACTCGGTGCAGTGATTTCAAGCTCGGATGCGCCCTGTTGCAGAAGCGCGAGGGCCAGCGCATCGGAGTCCGGCGTACTGGCAGTCAGGCGACTTCCCTCAATCACCACGTCGGTGCCGAGCATCGGCTGCAGATCGGTGAGGACGCTGTCAGCCTGTCCCGGTGGCAGGACGGCACGCACAACCCTTCGGTGCGTCAATGCCCGGATCTCTGCGACTGGGCCGTCGGCGATGACACTGCCGCGGGCGATGAGCACGATGCGCTCAGCGAACTGCTGAGCCTCCTCCAGGTAGTGGGTGGCGAAGACAATGGTGCGTCCGTCCCGGGCCTGGTGGCGCATCGCCTCCCAGAAGTCTCGGCGGGCAGCGACGTCGAGACCCGCAGTCGGCTCATCAAGGATCAGGAGCCGCGGGTCGGTGAGCAGGGCCAACGCGAATTTGATGCGCTGCTGCTCCCCACCGGAGCAGCGCGAGACCTTGCGCGCTGCCAGGTCAGTCAATCCCGTGGACTGCATCACCGAGCGCACATTCTGCTGTGCGCCTTGTATCGCCGCTATGGCAATCACCGTCTCCTTGACCGTGAGGTCTCTGAGCAGGCCCCCCCGTCTGCAGGACAGCTCCCACCTTTCCTTGACAGATGGCCTGTCGAGGCTTGTCCCCGAAGACGCTGACCGAGCCAGAGCTCGGGTCGGTGAGACCCAACACCATATCCAGCGTGGTGGTTTTGCCTGCTCCGTTCGGACCGAGAAAGGCCACGATCTCGCCAGGATCAATCCCAACGTCGATGCCCGCCACCGCCTGGATCACACTTCCACCGCTGCGGAAGCTCTTGCGTAATTCCTGACACTGTATCGCTTTCACATCTTCAGGGTCGCAATGATCTCTGACGGGCACCTAGGGGCAACGTCACGTATCCGGCATGACAAATCTCATAGCCCTCAGGCACCTCGGCCGATGCCCTTCGGCAATAGGGCACGGTCCCAGCCCAGCAGGCGTTCAGCGTGGTCAAAGGCGAATCGGTCCGTCATCCCCCCGACGTACATCACAGCCCCACGGGTGATGTCCTCCATGCGGTACTCGGCCGGGAGCGCGCTGGGATGCTCCAGGAAATACCCGACCAGACCCTGGAGCACCTCGACGACGATCCGGGACTGTGCCACGGACTCTGGCCGGGTGTAGATCCGCTCGTAGTTGAAGCGTCGCAACTCCCCGAGGGCCTCGGCGGTCAACGCATCCATCCCAACCCGTCCGGTCTCCATCGTGGTCGTGATCACCGCGTTGAGGAATCGGGCCAGTTGCAGCCGCCGGGTGGCCCCGACGATCTCCGTCACGATCTGGGGAAGTTCAGGGGCGGTGACGATGCCAGCATGGATGGCATCCTCCAGGTCATGGGCGCAGTATGCGATCCGATCAGCCCAGCTGACGAGTTCACCCTCCAGGGTTCCCGGTGCCGGGCGCGACCAGGAGTGGTTCCGGATCCCATCCAGGGTCTGGGTCGTCAGATTCAGTCCGGTCAGCACAACATCAGCCCCCCAGGGGCCGTGGTCGTAACCTTCGGGAAGGAAGGCGTCGAAGGCGTCCTCGGCGGCATGCCCACCTGGGCCATGCCCGCAGTCATGGCCCAGGGCCATCGCCTCAGTCAGAGGAACGTTCGCTCCGACACCCCGGGCCATCGCGACGGCGCACTGGGCCACCTCAAGGGCATGGGTGAGACGGGTTCGCTGATGATCGGTGGGGTGAACCACCACCTGTGTCTTACCCGCGAGGCGGCGGAAGGAGGCTGAATGCACGATCCGGTCCCGGTCTCGTTCGAAGCAGGTCCTGAACTCACACGGCTCCTCCGGGACCACGCGATCACCGGCGCCACTCGCGAAAGTGGCTGTGGGATTCAGGCTGAGCCGCTCCAGTTCCTCTCGCTGTTCTCGCCGCCTGGGGGGCCGGGGGTCCACCCGGGCGTTGGAATCACGGTGGGCGGTGACCACCTCATCTCCGTGGCCGTGCATCGTATGCGCCCACAGGAGAGCACGAGGTAACGGTTCGTTCATCGGCACACAGCCTACGCTGGCGTCAGCGCTCGGTGCTCGGCAGCCACTTCGTCAGGCGATTGCCGGTGTACAGCTGACGTGGGCGGTAGATGCGCTGCACCGGATTGTCATAGACCTCCTTCCAGTGAGCAATCCACCCTGCTGTCCGTCCGATGGCGAACAGCACCGTGAACATGTCGAGTGGGATGCCGATGGCCCGCAGAATAATCCCAGAGTAGAAGTCGACGTTCGGGTAGAGACGCCGCTCAACGAAGTAGTCGTCGGCAAGGGCAGCGGCCTCAACCTCACGGGCGATGTCCAACAGCGGGTCTGTGATGTGCATTGACTCAAGCAGGTCATGGGCTGCCTGCTTCAGGATCTTCGCCCGCGGATCAAAGTTCCGGTACACACGGTGCCCGAAGCCCATCAGTCGAACCCCTGAGGTGCGATCTTTGGCCTTGGCGAGGTAGGAGCCGACCGACATTCCATCGTCGCGGATGGCCTCCAGCATCTCAATCACAGCCATGTTCGCGCCGCCATGGGACGGTCCCCAGAGCGCGGTGACTCCCGCGGAGACTGAGGTGAACAGGTTCGCACCGCTGGAGGCCACCATGCGCACGGTTGATGTGGAGCAGTTCTGCTCGTGATCCCCATGAAGCACGAAGAACATGTTCAGCGCATGGGCCACCTCCGGGGTCGCCTCGTAGTCACGGTATGGCACGGAGAACATCATGTGGAGGAAATTCTCTGCATACGGCAGGTCATAGCGTGGATACGCAATCGGCTGCCCGATGTGGCTCTTGTAGGAGGCGGCGGCGATGGTGCGGGTTTTGGCAAGCAGCAACGCAGCCGCCCGTCGGAACTCCGACTCCTCGGTGATGTGGATATCGGGCAGGTCATAGGCCTGGATCGCGTTGATCATTGCGGACAGGATCGCCATGGGGTGAGCGTCAGCCGGGAATCCGTCGAAGTGCTTGCGCATGTCTCGGTGCAGCGCAGAGTTCTCTGTCAGGAGGTCACGAAACTCAGATCGCTCGGCTTCATCCGGCAGGTCCCCGAAGATCAGGAGCTCCGCCACCTCAATGAACGAGGACCTGGCGGCCAGGTCCTCAATGGGAACGCCTCGGTAGCGGAGGATGCCACGCTCTCCGTCGATGAAGGTGATGGCGGATGTGCAGGAGCCGGTGTTGCCGTAGGCATCGTCAAGGGTGATGAGCCCCGTCGTCGCTCGCAGTGAGGAGATGTCGACGGCACGCTCTCCTTCGCTCCCCCGGAGGAGGGGAAGCTCATGTGCTACGCCATCAACGATCAAGGTCACAGTCTCGTTCTCGGGCATGGGCTCCTCCGTTTCGTAGATTGGGTCACGGTAGTCGCAGCGCCGTCACCCGAGGTGATCGAGATCATCCTGTGG
>CAKZJI010000332.1 GCA_936941515.1 uncultured Propionibacteriaceae bacterium | reverse complement strand
TCGGTCTGCTGGGCATCCTGTGGATGGTGGTCTGGAATCTCGCGGGGACACTGATCCCCTTCATGCTGAGGCTGGGCGGATGGAACGTCCTCATCAGCCTGGGGCTCATCCTGGTCTCCTTTGGTCTGGCGACCCTCTGGAAGTGACGCCGACGAATCAGCGACACGCGGGCCCTGAAAGGAAGCCGATGGGTTGGAAACACGAAGCTGGGGATGTCATCGGCGAGTTCGACGCGGTGATCCTGGACCACGACGGCACCATCGTCGAGTCCCACGCCGCCACTGTGCGCTCCTATCGCCGCTGGGCCGAGGAGTTCGACGTGGATGCGACGACGCTGACCCGCTATCTGGGGATGCCGAGCGCCACCATCGCGAAGGCCCTGGTGGCGGCAGATCGGTGGCGGGAGGCAGCGCAGCGGATTGAGGATCTGGAGGTCACTGACACCGAGGGAGTGGTGGCGATGCCAGGTGCGGCAGCGGCTTTGGGGGCTCTCCCCCGCGACGCCGTCGCCATCGCGACATCGTGCACCTCGCGGCTGCTGCTGGCGCGGATGCGCGCTGCGGGGCTGCCTCTGCCCCAGGTGGTGATCACCCGTGATCAGGTGGCCCATGGCAAACCCGCCCCGGACACGTTCCTACTGGCGGCTAAGCGGCTCGGTGTGGAGCCGTCGCGCACGCTGGTGGTGGAGGACGCCCCCGCCGGGGTGGCGGGTGCGCGCGCCGGGGGGTTCCCGTCGCTCGGTATCCTCAGCAACGCCGACGCCGACGCACTGGGCGCAGACGTGCACGTGCCAGACCTGTCGCATGTGCGCTGGGAGGTTGAGGGGCGCATCCGGGTTCTCGTGGCGACGGAGCCCTGAGCGTCGCACCTGCTGTGACGACGGCGCGCTGAGGCCGAAACGGTAGAATCCCCTCCCGTGACTGATGCGCAAACCACCATCGACCCCGCCGACTCCGAGCAGACCGCGGTCCGCAAGGAAAAGCGTGAGCGGCTGCTGGCCAGCGGGACGCAGCCCTACCCCGCTGACCTGGCCCGCACCCACACCCTGGCGGAGGTCCGCGCAGGCTGGGGGCATCTGGAGGCCGCGCAGGAGACCGACGACATCGTCGCCGTCGGGGGTCGGGTGGTGTTCATCCGCAACACTGGCAAACTCGCCTTCGCGACGCTGCAGGACGGCTTCACCCCCGACGGCAACGGTGAGCGACTGCAGGTGATGCTCTCGCTGGCGGAGGTCGGGGAGGAGGCCCTGACGGCCTGGAAGTCAGATGTCGACCTGGGCGACCACATCTGGGTGGAGGGTCGCGTGATCTCATCGAAACGCGGTGAGCTGTCGGTGATGGCGCGCACGTGGCGGATGGCGTCGAAGGCATTGCGGCCGCTGCCGGTGCTGCACCGGGAGCTGTCCGAGGAGTCGCGGGTGCGGCGACGCTACGTCGATCTCATCGCCCGTGAGGAGGCCCGCTCGATGGTGCGCACCCGCGCAGCCATCACACGTGCCATCCGTGAGACGCTGCACGCGCAGGGCTACATTGAGGTCGAGACGCCGCAGCTTCAGCTGGTGCATGGCGGCGCGGCGGCCCGGCCGTTCGGCACGCATCTGAATGCGTTCGGCATCGACATGAGCCTGAGGATTGCGCTGGAGCTGCATTTGAAGCGCACCATGGTCGGCGGCGCGGACCGGGTGTTCGAGATGGGGCGGGTGTTCCGCAACGAGGGCATCGACTCGTCGCATTCAGCGGAGTTCACGATGCTGGAGGCCTACCAGTCGTGGGGTGACCAGTGGACGATCGCCCAGCTGACCCAGGACATGATCCAGGCCGCCGCCGACGCCGTCGGCTCACGGCAGGTGGACACTGGTGAGGAGGTCATCGATCTCGACGGGCAGTGGCGGCGGCTGCCGTTCTTCGACGGGTTGAGTGAGTCGCTGGGCCAGGAGATCACCGTCGAGACTGGCGTCGAGGAGTTGCAGCGGCTGGCGGGCGAACGTGAGGTGGAGTACGACCCGAAGTGGCCGGCAGGCAAGCTGGCCATGGAGCTGTTCGGGGATCTGGTGGAGCCGGGCCTGATCCAGCCGACGTTCGTGTTCGACTATCCGTCGGTGGCGCAGCCGCTGGCCCGTCCACACCGCTGCGATCCGGGAAAAGTGGAGGCCTGGGACCTGATCATCGGCGGCATGGAGCGCGGCACGGGCTTCACCGAGCTCATCGATCCGGTGATCCAGCGTGAGGTGCTGGTGGCCCAGTCGCTGGCGGCCGCGGCCGGTGATCCGGAGGCGATGCAACTTGACGAGGACTTCCTGGAGGCTCTTGAGTACGGTGCCCCGCCGATGGGCGGCATGGGGTTGGGCATCGACCGCCTGGTGATGCTGCTGAGGCCGGGGGCGGGTATCCGCGAGACTATTTTGTATCCCCTGCTGCGTCCGTCTCATAGCTGAACGGAGGTCTCGACAAGGGGTAGTTCTAAGGTTAGCCTTCGTTCAGACTCGAAGCCTGTCACCAGGTGACCCGATATTTTCTGTGAACTGCCGTCGGCACCCCTTAAGGACCCCTCCATGCATCTCAAGCGGCCCCTCGTATCCCTAGCCCTGGTCTCCACTCTGCTGGTCGGTGGCTGCGCCGGCAGCGGCCAGCAGACCACATCCGGGTCAAGCAGCGCACAAAACACCTCGAGCGAGGGCGCTGGTTTCCCGCTGACCATCGAGAACTGCGGTCACCAGCTGACCTTCGCCAAGGCTCCGACGCGGACGGTGTCGCTGAACCAGTCCTCCACCGAGATCCAGCTGTCCCTGGGGGTCGGGGACAAGATCGTCGGCACCGGCACCTGGACCGACCCGGTGCTGTCGAACCTTGAGGAGGCGAACTCCACGGTGAAGCGCCTGTCCGATGGCGGCCCGTCGACGGACGCGGTCATCGCGACAGAGCCCGATTTCGTCACGGCGTCATTCCCCAGCACCCTGTCCGAGAAGACATCCGGCAGCTACGAGAACTACGAGGCCCTCGGTGTGCCGGCCTATCTCGCGCCGAACCAGTGCGGCAAGAAGAGCGGCGACGACGCCCCCGCCGAGAATTTCACCATGGAGAAGGTGTATCAGGAGATCGACGAGCTGTCGCGGATACACGGCGTTCCCGAGCAGGGGCAGCAGTTGACCGACGGCCTGAAGTCCCGCCTGGAGCAGGCGGTGGCCAAGAAGGGCGACAAGCCCGTCAAGGTGCTGTTCTGGTTCGCGAACTCCGAGGCCCCCTATGTGGCGGGCGGCTCCGGCGCATCGCAGTTCGTCTCCGACCAGCTCGGCGTCACCAACATCTACTCCGACCAGAAGGACGAGTGGCCGCAGGTCAGCTGGGAGGACGTCGCCGACAAGAACCCCGACATCATCGTGATGGGTGACCTGACCCGCAAGAGCCAGACCGCCGACGCCGCCGACGAGAAGATCGCCTTCCTGAAGCAGAACGCCGTCACCGCGGAGATGGACGCGGTGAAGAACGAGCGTTTCGTGCGAGTGGCCGGCGGCGACATGAACCCGTCGATCCGGACCGTCGACCTGGCGGAGAAGCTCGTCGCCGGGATGGAAGAGTTCGGGCTCAAGTGAGCCAGGCCCCCCGGATTGACCGCCGCAGGCTCCCGGCCACGCTGGTCGTGCTGCTCGGCCTGGCGGCGCTGCTGCTCTCGATTGTGACCGCCATCACGTTCGGCCCATCGGATCTTTCCATCCCCGAGGTCCTGAGCGTGCTGCAGCACAAGCTGGGGCTGGGGCCAGACCCGGAGCTGAGCGCCCTGCGGGTTGCCACGATTTGGCAGCTGAGGCTGCCCCGGGTGCTGCTGGCGGCCACGGCCGGCGCGGGTTTGAGCCTGTGCGGCGTCATCATGCAGTCCCTGCTGCGCAATCCGCTGGCGGAGCCGTACCTGCTGGGTGTCTCCTCAGGGGCTTCGACGGGTGCTGTGCTGATCCTGGTGGCGGGCATCGGCGGCGGGCTGCTGACCTTCCCGGCTGGGGCCTTCGTCGGCTCACTTGCCGCCTTCGGGGCGACTCTCGCCCTGTCGCGGCTGGCGGGTGGCACCACCGACAAGATCGTGCTGGCGGGCGTCGCCGTCACCCAGGGGTTCTCCGCGTTGACGTCGTTCATCATCATGATCGGGGCCGACGCGAACACCACACGCGGGATCCTGTACTGGCTGATGGGCTCGTTCGCAAACGTGTCCTGGGAGGAGTTGGGGCTTTCAGCGGTGACGCTGCTGGCGTTCCTCATCCTCACCCTGGTTATGTCGGGGTCGCTGGATGCCTTCATGTTCGGGGAGCGGGAGGCTGCGACCCTGGGGGTGTCGGTGCACCGCACCCGGATCATCCTGCTGGGTGGGGCGGCTCTCATGACGGCGGTCGTCGTGTCGTCGTCGGGGGCTGTCGGGTTCGTCGGGCTGGTGCTGCCGCACATCTCGCGGCTCCTCGTCGGGTCACGGCATCGCAGGCTGCTTCCCACATCTGCTGTGCTGGGCGCGGTGTTCCTGCTGTGGGCCGACACCATAGCCCGCACCACCTTCGCTCCCCTGGAGGTGCCAGTCGGTGTGATCACGGCGCTGGTGGGCGTGCCCATCTTCGCGGTGATCCTGATCAGAACGAGGAAACGATGAGGCTGGAAGCGGAAGACCTGACCTGGATGGCCGGGAACACGATCATCGTCGACGGCATCAGCGTTCCCGCGATGCCTGGCCGTATCCTGGGGTTGCTGGGGCCGAACGGGTCCGGCAAGTCAACGCTGCTGGGGATGCTGGCCCGCACCATCCAGCCGCGAGCCGGGATGGTGCTCCTCGACGGGAAGCCCCAGGCTCAGTGGCC
>CAKZJI010000331.1 GCA_936941515.1 uncultured Propionibacteriaceae bacterium | reverse complement strand
GCCATGTCATGGAGATGTGCCGGTCCAGTGAGTGGGACTTGTACTGCGTGAGTACGGCGACCTGGGTCAACCCCGAGTTCGCGAGGTTGGACAAGACGAAGTCGATGAGCCGATAACTCCCGCCGAAGGGCACCGCTGGCTTGGCGCGATCGGAGGTCAACGGCATCAACCTCTTGCCCTCGCCACCAGCGAGGACGATTGACAGAATCTTCGGGCGTGCCACCATGAATGAAACCTAGCGCCTCACCGGGTCCCTCACAACAGATTCGGAAAGATATCATTGCGAAGCATGAAACTGTCGCTGTTGACTCGTGAGTACCCCCCATCCATCTATGGCGGCGCCGGGGTCCACGTGGCCCAGCTCGTCCCGCAGCTACGCAAGTTCATTGACGTGGACGTGCACTGCATGGGCGAGCCCCGCGACGGCGCTGCAGCCCATCCGGAGTCCTGGCCCGAGGGAGCCAACGCCGCGCTGAGAGTGCTTGGCGCGGATCTCTCCATGGCTGCCGCTGTCGCCGAGGACACCGACGTCCTGCATTCGCACACCTGGTATGCCAACATGGGCGGTCACCTCGCAGGCCTGATGCTCGACCGTCCCCATGTCGTCACATCCCACTCCCTGGAGCCCCACCGCCCCTGGAAGGCGGAGCAGCTGGGCGGGGGCTACAGAGTCAGCTCCTGGGCTGAGAAGACGGCCTTCGAGGCAGCGGACGCGGTGATCTCGGTGTCTGCCGGGATGCGCAGGGACGTGCTCGACTCCTATCCCGACCTCGATCCAGAGCGTGTCCACGTCGTCAAAAACGGCATCGACCCGCACGAGTTCACACCCGATCATGGCACCGACGTCGTCAGCAGCCTGGGAATGTCGCTGGATCATCCCAGTGTCGTCTTCGTCGGCCGCATCACTCGTCAGAAGGGCCTGATCCATCTGGTTCGCGCTGCACTGCAGTTCGACCCGGAGACCCAGGTGGTGTTGCTGGCAGGGGCTCCCGACACTCCCGAGATCGCGGCTGAGTTCGAGGCTGCGTTCGCAGAGCTGCAGAAACATCGCAGCTCCCCTGTGATCTGGATTCAGGAGATGCTGCCCCGGGCATCAGTGCGCCAGGTGATGACCCATGCGACGGTGTTTGCGTGCCCCAGCGTCTACGAGCCCCTGGGGATCGTGAATCTGGAGGCGATGGCCTGCGAGACCGCCGTCGTCGCCTCAGCGGTCGGCGGCATTCCGGAGGTGGTCGTCGATGAGGCCACGGGCCTGCTGGTGCCCTATGACCCCGCACAGGCAGACGACCCGGCGTTCATCTCGGCCTTCGAGTCGGATTTCGCGTCCAAGGTGAACCGCCTGACACGTGATCCGTCCCTCGCTGACCGGTTCGGCAAGGCCGGACGCCAGCGTTGCATTGACGAGTTCTCCTGGGAGCAGATCGCCCGGGAGACCATCGCCGTCTACGACAAGGCCATCGCCTTCCACGGGGCGCGCTGATCATCCGGTCTCATGGGAAACCGCCCGGGGCATCTCCCCGGGCGGTTTCGACGTTCCTCGTCAGGTTCAGCCGACGACGCCTTTGAGGGCGTTCAGCAGATCACTTGCCTCAACCGCGTTCATCTCGACAACCAGCCGGCCCCCACCGTCAACAGGCACGCGCATCACGATGCCGCGCCCCTCTTTGGTCGCTTCCAATGGACCGTCTCCAGTCCGGGGCTTCATCGCCGCCATCGTGTGCTCCCTCCGCGTGAGCCGGCCCG
>CAKZJI010000330.1 GCA_936941515.1 uncultured Propionibacteriaceae bacterium | reverse complement strand
CCCAGGGACGACCGCTGACCGTCGAGGACTGCGCGCTGGCTCTGAGAAGGCTCACGACACGGCTGCTGCATGTTCCCTCCACACGCGCAAGGGACGCCGCCGCGGAGGGCCGGATCGGAAGCTATCTGGCCGCCATTGAGGAACTGTACGGAATACATGCCGACACATCCGAGAGAAGTCACGAGGCTCGATGCCCTGTGACCGGACTCAGCCTCGCCGACCTGGAACGGGATCCCACGGAGGTGTCATGAGCAGCGATGCGCTAAGCCCCTACTCAGCGGTGATGCTCGCTTCGTATGGGGGGCCACGCCGTCCCGAGGATGTGCTTCCCTTCATGCGCAACGCCACCGCGGGCCGCGGCGTGCCGGATGAGCGTCTCCTGGAGGTTTCCCAGCACTATCACCTCTTCGGGGGTCGCTCACCGATCAATGAGCAGAACGAGGCGCTCCGTGACTCGCTGGCCGCTGAACTCAGCCGACGCGGCTGTCCCCGCCCCGTCGTCATCGGAAACCGCAACTGGACCCCGTTCTTCCGTGAGACAGCCGGAGAGCTCCAGAACCGGGGCCTGGATCGCGTGATCGCCGTCGCCACCGCCGCCTACTCCTGCTACTCGGCCTGCCGCCAGTACCGGGAGGATCTCGCCCGGGTGATGGACGAGTTCCCCTTGAGGATCGACAAGGCCGGGCCGTTTGCCGAACGTGAGGGATTCATCGCAGCCAACGTCGACGCCCTGGTCGCCGCGGTCCGCACGATCCGGTCCCGCATCGACGACGGGGCGCTGAAGGTGCTGTTCGTCACTCACTCCATCCCGGTCGCGATGAATGAGGCTTCAGCAGATGGCACTGTCGATGCCCGCTACGACGCCCAGCACATCCGAGTCGCCACCCAGGTGGCGGCGCGTGCCGGACAGCAGCTCGGCGAGCAGCTCGACTGGGAGCTCACCTATTGCTCACGCTCCGGCAACCCCCGCATCCCCTGGCTGGAGCCCGACATCAACGACCGACTGGCTGAGCTGTCCGGCGTCACCGGGGTTGTGGCGGCTCCCATCGGCTTCATCAGCGACCACATGGAGGTGGTCTACGACCTGGATACCCAGGCCCAGGACTCAGCGGCCGAGGCGGGTTTCGAATATGAGAGGGCCGCCACCGCCGGCACCCATCCTGGGTTCATCTCGGCACTGGCCGATCTGCTGCTTGAGCAGGCCGCAGTGATCCGGGGGGAACGTCCCGCCCCCACCCACCCTTGCCAAACAGAGCCGGCATCCTGCTGTCTCCCCCACCCTGATAAGGAGCCACGCCATGGGTCACCCATCTCATCACCCAGCAGCCGATCCACGTGACAACCTGATCCCCCCCGAGGAGGTCAACGCCAAACCCCGCTACCTGATGCACTCGGTCTTCCAGACCGCCTGCCCGTTGCTGGAGGTCGGCCCGGCCGAGGCAGAGGAGGCAGCGTCGGCAGTGACCGAAACCGGGGTCACGATCCGAGGCTGTTATGACATCGGTGGCTTCCGCGCCGACGCGGATCTTCTGCTGTGGACTCTGGCAGAGGATCCGCAGCAACTGCAGGCCGCCTACCATGCGTTGCGGAGCTCCGCTCTCGGCAAGTTCCTGGAACCGGTTTGGTCATGCATCGGCGTTCACCGTCCTGCGGAGTTCAACCGCGGGCACACACCTGCGTGCTTCTCCGGTGTCACGCCACGGCCCTGGGTGTGCGTGTACCCGTTCGTCCGCAGCTACAACTGGTACTACCTGGATGATGCCGAACGCTCGAAGATGCTGTCGGAGCATGGCAGGGCGGGTCGGGAGTACCCGGATGTGCTGGGCTCCACCGCATCGGCTTTCGCGCTCAACGACTATGAGTGGCTCCTGGCCTTCGAGGCCGATGAGCTGCATCGCCTGACTGACGCCATGCGCCACCAGCGCGGCGTCGAGGCTCGCCTGCATGTGCGTGAGGAGATCCCGTTCTTCACGGGGCCGCGGGTGACGCTTGACGAGTGGGTCAAGCGTCAACCCTCCGCGTAGCGGAACTATCCCTCGATGGTCTGCTGAAGGATGTCGAAGATCCTCTGAGGTGAGTAGTCATCCGAGGCCCCGGCGATGTGGACCCCGGCGCGTTCCAGGACCTTCACTGCGGACTCCCCGACGGCGAAGACCTGAACGTCGGGGTTCCAGCCGAGCAGCCGTCCGACGGCGAAGGCATTGGACCCCGAGGTGATGACCACCGCGTCGAAGACACCCTGCTCCCAGAGCTCACGGATGTCGGTGGGGGCCTCATGCAGCAGCTGCATGGTGTAGACCGGGATGAGTTGGGCATTCCATCCCTTGGCCTGCAGCCCGGAGACGAAACCAGGGGCGAACAGAGCCGACCCGGGTATCAGAACGGTTCCCTCCCCCTCGGGCCAGATGCTGAGCAGAGCGTTGACCCCCGAAGCCCCCTCCGGAACGCGATCCACGTGGTAGCCCATCTCACGTAGAGCGCCAGCGACTCCTGCGCCCACAGCCGCCACCTTGGCCTCCTTCGGCAGGGTCCAGCCCAGCTTGACGATGCTCTCGACTGCCCGGATGGAGGTGAACACCACCCAGTCGGCTCCCTCAAGTGTGGAACTGACATCAAGCACCTCCACGCGCTGCAGCATCGCCGTCGTCACATTCAGGCCGAGGGAACGCAGTCCACGAGCCAGCGGTCCCTCCTCTCGGGGCACCAGGATTCTGGCCTCTGACAGCTTGGTCACCCGACGCGGGGACTCCTCCTCCACGTCCGTCGCAGCTATCCGCGGCTCACGTCCCAGCTCCTCTGCGCCACGCAAACGCAGATATGCTGCGGCCTTCCGTGCAGTCCGCACCGCATGGAACTCAGAGGTCGGCATCCCCAGCTGCACAGTCAGCGGCTTTGAGCCGTCGTGCGGCAGGACGGCGACGCTCAATGACAGGACGCCCTCACGTCGGGCACGAGCGGCCAGCGACGCTGCGGGGCTGACTTTGAGGGCTCCGTAGACGGCTCGCTCCGCCATGACGCAGACGCGGGTGTCAGGATGGTCTATCTCCTGCAAGGCGCTCACCAGCCCCGTGTCCTCACTGCGGCATTCCAGGCCGACCGCCCCAAGCCCGCCCGCCGGCCAGAGATCCAGGTACTCGGTCACATCGTCGAGACGATCCAGCGCCGCGAAGTCCGCGGCCCCGGCAACGACGGCGTCAAGCTCACCGCGGTGGACTTTGCCCAACAGATCCACCAGCTGTCCCGGGGTGCGTCTGATGAATTCAAGGCCTGGGTTGATCGCCAGCAGTTGGGTGCGTCGCAGCACGGAGCGTGTTGCGACGACTGAGCCCTCCGGCAGCTGCTCCAGAGTCAGCCCGTCCCGGGCGACCAGCGCATCCCGCGAGTCGTTGCGTTTCAGAATTGCCGCGAAGGTGAGCCCCGGCATCTGCTGCGAGGGAATCCGGTGCATCCTATGGACCACGAGGTCGAAGTCACCACGCATCAGGCCCAAACGCAACTGTCCGACGGTCTCCGAGTCGCCGGCGGCGGGAATCCGCACTATCTCCACCTCATGCCCGAGGTCTCTCAGCTTCCCTGCGATTGCATCGGTGTGGGCTATGTCCACCACAGAATTCTTGGTGCCCAGGCTGATCTTCACCTTTGTCCATCCTCACTACATACGGCAACGGCGGCTTCGCCATCCCTCACACCTTATCGAGATGACCGGCTCGGATTGGAAATCACGCGACACATTGTCCGAATATGCGACATGGGTGTGGCGGATAGAGTGCGTTCGAGCGACTGGAAGGACGGGATCATGGAGAGCATCGTGTTGAACAACGGCGTCGAGATGCCGAAGGTGGGCGTGGGCGTGTTCAAGATGAGTGAGGCAGAGGTGCAGTCTGCGCTGCCGGTTGCGTTGGAGGTCGGCTATCGGCTCATCGACACCGCCGCCCTCTACGGCAACGAGCGGGCGGTTGGGCAGGTCATCAGCCAGTCTGGTGTGCCACGCGGTGAGCTGTTCGTCACCACGAAGGTCTGGTACCGAGACTACGGCTATGACCAGACGATGCGGGCCTTCGAGTCGTCTCTGTCCAGGCTGGGGCTTGATCAGGTTGACCTTTATCTGCTGCATCAGCCCTTCAACGACTGCTATGGGGCGTGGCGGGCGTTGGAGCAGTTGTATGCGCAAGGCGTGGTGCGCGCGATTGGGGTGTCGAATTTCCACCCCGACCGCTACTTCGACTTCGTCACGCACCACGACATCGTCCCGGCGGTGAATCAGCGGGAGGTGCATCCTCTGAATCAACAGCATGACATCGTCTCACTGTCACGGGAGCACGGCACCGTCGTCCAGGCGTGGGCGCCTCTGGCTCAGGGCAGGCCTGAGGTCATGAACAGCCCCGTCCTGCGAGCCATCGCCGAGTCCCACCGGCAGTCAGTGGCCCAGGTGATGCTGCGCTGGCTGCTGCAGCGAGACATCCCTCTGGTGGTCAAAAGCACCCATGAGTCTCGGCTGCGCGAGAACCTCGATGTCTTCGGCTTCCAGCTGACCGATGAGGAGATGGCAGCGATCCAGGCCATGGACCGGCAGCAGCCGAACGCCGGCATGACCCATCAGGATCCGCGTCTTTTGGCCTATCTCGAATCCAAGTACTGAGGCTGCTCACTGGGCGGGAACCACTGCGACTTTGAGGCCATGCCGCTGTCTCACCGCCGCCTGGAGTGCCCGGCGTTTCGTGGACAGTGGCGAAAAACCTGAGTTTATTCGAACA
>CAKZJI010000329.1 GCA_936941515.1 uncultured Propionibacteriaceae bacterium | reverse complement strand
ACCTGGGGCCGAATGCCATCGACGGTGTCACGGAGGCCATTGCGACGCTCCGGGAACGCGGCATCCGCCTGGGCTATGTCACCAACAACGCCGCCAGAACCCCGGGAGCGGTTGCCGCGCACCTGAGGGAACTCGGCATCCCCGCCGCTGACGCCGATGTTGTGAACTCCACCCAGGCGACTGTGCGCATGCTGCAGGCAGAGCTCCCCGCCGGGGCGCGGATCCTGGCTGTCGGCACGGAGGCCCTCGCCGCGCAGCTGCGGGAAGGCGGCTTCGTTCCGGTGACCACGCTGGAGGAGGAGCCTGACGCCGTTGTGCAGGGCTATCATCCTGATCTGCCCTGGGGCCTGCTGGAGCTGGGTTCCATCGCCGTTCAGCGGGGCATTCCCTGGTATGCCACCAACCCAGACCAGACCCGACCCACGGAGCGGGGAATCCTGCCGGGCTGTGGTGCACAGGTTGACTTGATCGCCGCTTGCGCGGGTTTCCGGCCCAGGATGGCCGGCAAACCGTACCGGCCTCTGCTCGACGAGACTGTTCTGAGGCTTGGGGCGAAACGCCCCATCTTCGTCGGCGATCGGATCGACACCGACATCGTGGGTGCCGGGAACGTGGGTATGGACTCGCTGTTCGTCTTCACCGGGGCGCATGGAAAACATGATCTGGCGGCAGCCGAGCCCACTGGACGGCCAACCCACATCGGGGCGGGGCTCAATGCCCTGCTAACCCCCGCCCGTCGCCTGGAGGAGATCCCCGGCGGGTACCGTTGCGGCCTGCACGAGGTGTGGATCACAGACGGCGTCGCGAGGACCGAGGATTTGCCCCGGGACGTGGAGGGCCAGCTCGACGTGCTGTGGTGTGCGCTGCACGCCAGATGGCGACGCGAGGCCGAAGTCGATGACCTGCTGGAACATCTCGATCAAGTGCGATGACCACTCCGACACCACGGTCCACGGCCCCTGCCGACGTGCAGCGTCGCCAAGCGGTGATCGACGCCATGGCCGATCTCGATCAGTTGGATGAGCTGCCCGTCGCGGATGCCTTGGCGCGGCTGGAGGCCGTACAGCAACAACTGGCGACGGCGCTCAATCCGCAGGCTTTCGCAGAGGTCGCCACGGAGCCTTCTCCGTGAGGCTGGATCAGGCCCTGGTCATCCGCGGCCTGGCTCGCTCCCGCAGCCAGGCGGCTCAGCTCATCGCCGATGGGCGAGTCCGGGTGGCTGGTGAGACGAGCACCAAAGCCTCCAGGCAGGTCAGCGACGAGGATCTCATCACCGCTGAGACCGAACCGTGGGTATCCCGCGCATCCCACAAGCTGCTTGGCGCCCTCGCCGATTCGGGGACCGTGCTGTGGGGGCGTGTGCTGGACGCGGGAGCTTCGACCGGTGGCTTCACCCAGGTGGCGCTGCATCAGGGGGCGGCGCGCGTGTATGCCGTCGACGTCGGGCACGGCCAACTCGTGGAGTCCCTGCGTGGCGATCCCCGGGTGGTTGTGCGTGAGGGCCTCAACCTGCGGCATCTGAAGATCTCGGACCTTGAAGACCAACCCGTGGATTTCATCGTCGGTGATGTCTCCTTCATCTCGCTGCGGCTGCTGCTGGCACCGTTGCTGGCGGTCCTGACTCCCCGTGGGCAGGCGCTCCTGCTGGTCAAACCGCAGTTCGAGGTTGGCCGCGAACGGGTCGGCGCGGGTGGAGTGGTGCGCGAGGCTGGACTGCGGCGAGCAGCAGTGGATGCCGTCGTCGCAGATGCGCAGGCCCTCGGTTGGCGATGCGACTGGCGCGCACCCAGCCATCTGCCCGGCTCAATGGGAAATCAGGAGTTCTTCATCCGATTGTGTGCCGATTCCGGCTCCTGATTACCCTTGGACCTTGTGGATACCAGAACTGTCGCAGTGCTCCTGCACCCGGAGCGACCCGAGGCGCTGGGGGCGGCATGTGCGTTCATGCGGCAGATGCCCGGCTTCCGTTTCCTGACCTTTGCCGATGACGTGGATCGTCTTGCCGAGCAGGTACCGGGATCAGACCTGAGCCCCACCGATGGGCAGCCCGCCGAACTCGCTGTCGTGTTCGGTGGCGACGGCACGGTGCTGCGTGCAGCTGAGTGGGCTCACTCCCTGGATGTTCCATTGCTCGGGGTGAATCTCGGTCATGTCGGTTTCCTGGCCGAGTTGGAGACCTCCGACCTGAGCGCGTTGCCCCAGGCCGTCATCGAGCGGCGCTATCAGACTGAGAAGCGGCTCGTCCTGAGCGTCAGCGTCGTGGAGACCTCGGGGGAGGTGGCATGGTCCTCATTCGCCGTCAACGAGGTGTCTTTGGAGAAGCTGATGCGGGAGAAGATGCTCAATGTCTTCCTGCAGGTGGATGGCCGGCCCCTCTCGAAATGGGGCTGTGACGGTGTGCTCGTGGCAACCCCGACCGGTTCCACCGCATACGCCTTCTCCGCAGGTGGGCCGGTTGTCTGGCCCGAGGTGCAGGCGATGCTCGTGGTGCCTTTGTCCGCGCATGCGCTGTTCAATCGGCCCATGGTGCTTGCCCCCAGCTCGGATGTTGCCCTGGAACTGGTCTCTCCCGGAAACGGGGCCATCATCTGGTGCGATGGGCGGCGCAGCTTTGAGGTGCAGCCCGAGCAGCGGATGGAGGTCAGAGCCAGCCCTCGCCCCCTCAACATCGTCCGCCTGGCGGAACAGCCCTTCACCACCCGGCTCGTTCGGAAGTTCAAGCTGCCGATCAACGGCTGGCGCCGGAACCCGGAGAAGAAATGCTGACTGAGCTGCGCCTGAGCTGTCTGGGTGTCGTCGCCGAGGCGACCTTGCCGCTCGGTCCCGGTCTGACCGCGCTGACCGGTGAGACTGGGGCGGGCAAGACCATGATCGTCGCTGGTCTGGGGCTGCTGCTCGGAAGTCGGGCGGATGCCTCCCTGGTGCGGGTCGGGCAGGACAGGGCCCGGGTCCAGGGACGCTGGGAGGTGCCGTCCGCCATCGCTGAGGCCGTCCAGGGGCTGGGAGGAGACCTCGACGACGACATCGAGCTTGTGACGCTGCGGCAGATCTCCGCACAGGGGCGTTCCCGGGCGCTGATCGGCGGCGCTCAGGTACCGGTGTCCGCTGCGGCGAATCTGCTGGCAGAGCTTGCCACCATCCATGGGCAGTCGGAGCAGATCCGGCTTTCCACCCCGGAGCGGCAACGAGAGATCCTCGACTCCTTTGCGGCACCGGAGCAGCTGGCGGACTACCGCCGCGACTATGCGGAATACCGCCGGGTGTCTGAGGACCTCGCTGGTTTGGAGGCCGAGGCCCTCAGCCGCGCCAGAGAGATCGATGTGCTGCGGTTCGGGCTTGACGAGATCGCAGCCGTCGACCCGCAGCCTGGTGAGGATGAGGCTCTCACAGCCGAGGCCCGACGACTCACCGACGCCGACGAGCTGAAGGCCCTGGCGGTGCAGGCACAGGAGGCGTTGAGCGGCGGTGAGGAAGACTTCGATGCGCCCAGCGTCCTCGGACTGCTCGGCGTCGCCCGGCGGAACCTGGAGGCCCTGGCCGAGCGGGACCCCACCGCGGCGGAGCTGGCGCGACAGGTCGATGAGGCGAACTATGTGCTGATGGACCTGGCGCAGGACGTCGCCAGTCACGCCACGGATCTCGTGGCGGATCCGCTGCGGCTGGCCGCCGTCGCCGACCGGCGCGGAGAGCTGGCGGCTTTGACCCGAAAGTACGGTGACACCGTGGACGAGGTCCTCACCTGGGCTCGTGAGGCCGCCGAGCGGCTGAGTGAACTCGACGGTGCTGATGACCGCATCCTCCAGTTGAGGGATCGGCAACGGGAGCTGGATGTGCGTCTCGACGCAGCCGCCTCTGAGATCACGAGAACCCGGCGTGAGGCGGCGGCCCAGCTGGCCGAGCTGGCCTCCGCGGAGCTCAAGGCCCTGGCCATGCCCCATGCGCGCCTGGAGTTCACCGTCACGGACGCAGCCCGTGGCCCGCATGGCGCTGATCGCGTGGAGCTGATGTTCACTGCCAATCCGGGCTCTGCGCCAGGCCCTCTCGGAAAGGTGGCCTCTGGAGGTGAGCTGTCCCGCGTCCGCCTTGCCCTGGAGGTTATTCTGGCGGGCCACTCCGAGGGACACACCTTTGTGTTTGATGAGGTGGATGCGGGGGTCGGTGGCGCTGTCGGCCTGGAGATCGGAAGGCGGCTGAAACGCCTGGCCGCCACCTGCCAGGTCATCGTCGTCACCCACCTGGCCCAGGTCGCGGCCTTCGCTGACAACCATCTGGTGATCGCGAAATCCAGCGACGGTCACGTCACCACCTCCGACGTCCGTCTCCTGGATGCGGGGGAGCGCGCAGCCGAACTTGCCAGGATGATGGGCGGCAACGAGGATTCCGCAGCTGGCCTGAGCCATGCGGAGGAGTTGCTGAAGCTCGGGAGCGCTGGATAGGATAGGCGGCATGTCACGCGCGCTGCTCGTCGTCGATGTCCAGCAGGGTCTTCAGGGCGGATACCAGGAACGCCCCTGAACCGCAGGCGGGGTCAAGCAGGCTGATCTGTTTCAGGCCGTCGTCGGCCATCAGCAGGTGGCGCACCAGGCCCACATCCGCGCTGGTCAGCGCATCCCCCAGGCTGTGGTGCAGGTGCTTCTCGTCCGGGCGGTAGGCTTTGATCTTGTCCAGCACGAGCTTGCGCACGGTCTGTTCGCACAGGTACTCGGTGATCTCCGGGCGGGTGTAGTACGCGCCGAAGCCCTTCTGGTTGATGTACT
>CAKZJI010000328.1 GCA_936941515.1 uncultured Propionibacteriaceae bacterium | reverse complement strand
GCCTTCATGACCTCGGCGTCCTCAGCCGGCTTGCCGTCAGCCCAGCCATTCATGGCGGACGCGATGGAGGGGACAGTGCCGCGATGCTTGCCGACGTAGGCAACGACCTCGGGGGTGGTCATCTTCACGATGTTGGCGAACGCGGCCTTCTTGTCAGGACATTTCGCGGAGACACCGAAACCGGACCCCTGGATCATGCCGACGGGTTTGCCGCTCTTCGATGGGACGACGGCCACCCCGACCTCGTTCTCCATTCCCTCGCGGATCGTAGAGTAGAACCACGGACCCTCGATCACCATGGCCACCTTCTTGCCCTGGAATCCCTGCATGGGCACATCGGTGGTGTCGGCGGGGTTGGGGGCGGCGGCGACGTTCTCCTTGCCGACCAGGTCGAAGGTCTGCTGGATGTCGGCGACGAAGCCCGGGTCGGTGATGTTCAGCTTGCCGTCCTTGACGGGCACATTGCCGTTGGCGAAGGCGAACGGCAGGTAGGGGTAGCTGATGTCGGGGGCGACGGCGAAGCCCTGCACGCCGTCCTTGGTCAGCGCCTTGGCGTCGGAGAGGAACTGCTCGTAGGTGTAGTCGACGCCCGGTTCCTTCAGCCCGGCCTGGGCGAACATGGTCTTGTTGTAGAACAGCACCATCGGTTCGGCGTCGTAGGGGATGGCGCGGACCTTCCCGTCGACCGTCATGCCCTGCATCATGGCCTGGTTGTACTTGGTCAGGTCGAGGCCGGCCTCCTTGGCGAGGTCGTCGAGCGGGGTGAGGAGTTCACCGAGCTCCTGGGCGCGGGCGGCCTGCGTGGTGACGATGCAGGGCGCATCGGCCGACGACATGCGGGTCTTGATCTTGGTCCAGTAGTCCTGGAAGCTGGGTCCCTCGATGTCGAGCTTGAAGTTGGGATCGGTTTCCTGGACGCCCTTGACGAAGGTGTCCCACTGGGCACGGTCGGATTCGTTGGACACCCAGGTGTACATCTTGCCGGCCTGCGCGCTCTTGTCCTTGGACCCTCCTGAACAGGCCCCGAGCCCGAGGGCCAGGGTGGCACACAGCAGCGCGGCTGCTGCACGACGGTACTTCATACGAACTCCCTTGTCGTAATCGGTCGGTCTCCGGAACGGCAGGGCTGCTGCGTGTCGTCCGAGTGCCCGAAGTTAGCGTTAACAGCGGAGATTGTAGGCGAGATTCGAGAGTTTGTCATGACTTTTTCAGAGAGAAATATCAACGCTGCCACGTCGGGGGAGAGATGTGCCGGAGAGCCACGGGAACCGCCGCGGCCCAGGGGCCCCACCGCAGGTCGCCCGGGAATTTTCCCGATCCCTCCCCCAGCACACCCGGTTCCCTCTAATCTGGAGTCCCCGCGAAGAACGCCCGGAAAGGCTCCACGATGGAGATGAGCGAAAAGCCGGAGGGCACCGGCCCGAAACCCGAGGAACCGAGCCTGCGCGAGGTGGTCAGGGCCATCGACGGCCTGACTCTCAGGATGGACGTGATCATCTCCTACCTGGACAAGCTGGACACCCTCCCCGAGGCCTCGCGGCAACGGACCAGCACCTCCCGGGAGCAGCAGAAACCGGCCGCCCCGCCCCCACCGGCACCGGCGCCGCCCCACCGCGACCGGCCCGACCCCGCTACAGATATCGATCCCCTCCCTGAAGCAGCCCACGCCCCCACCGCCGGCACCACCGCAGGTCCCTTGGCCCGCTCCCCCACCGCCGGCTTCCCCGCCTCCCCGGCTGCCCAAGACGATTCCGGTTCCCATCCCCCCTCAGCCGGTGGCGCAGAACACGCCCGCCGCGGCATCGTCGTCCGGGCGCCCGGACGAGATACCCCTCGGCATCCCGTCCCACTCCCAGAAACCCTGCTCGACCGGTTTCGGTTCCGCCTTGATCGTGCGCCACACGATCACCGTGAACGACACGGTCGTCACCATCGTCGCGACATCGATCATCAGGACCGCGTTGATGCCGAACTGCACCATCACCAGACCCGCGACCGCCGGGGATATGAGGTACTGCGCAGCGGCTGCCAGCTGGGTCATGCCGGAGGCCCGGGCGTATTGTTCGGGCGTCAGCAGGTCGGTTACGGTGGCGCGGTAGGCCGGGTCCAGCAGCGCCTCGAAGACCGAGCTGAACGCCACACAGGCGCAGATCACCCAGACCTCCCGGAATCCGAGATAGAAGGCCCCCAGCAGGGCGGCCAGCCCGATCGCCGACAACGTGTCGCTGAGGATCATCATCAGTCGTCGGTCGAACCGGTCCACCAGGACCCCGGCGAGCGGCGCCAGCAGCAGACCCGGGAGGAATGCGGCGAGCATGATGAGCGCACCGGGGGTCGTCTGCCCCGTCTCCTGGTACACGAAAACCCCGAGCCCGAAAGCGGTCATGCCGTTGCCGACCCGGGCGACCAGCTGCGTGAGCCATATCAGTTGAAAGGCACGAAGGTTCCGGGCGGCCTGTGGGTTCTCGGCAACCTTCGTGACTTTCTTGTCCATAATCATCGTCTCCACATGTCCCCGGGGCCGCGTCACCGCACCACCCTGAAACGTCGTCGCACAGGCGTCCAGAACGTTTCCGCTCTCGCACCAGCAGGTGTGTTGTGATTCATCGTAAGTCGACAGAGACGACAGAGCGGCGGAAATGCACCCAAAGTTGATGCGGGCCGTGGGCGCTGCGCCCACGGCCCGCATCAACCGGTCCGGTGTTTTCAGAACTGGATGTCGTCGGCGATCCCGGGACCGGTCTGGGACGCGATCCGGGCGGCGATCTCCCGCTGCTTTGCCTGCTGCAAGGTGATGAGGGAATCGGCATTGCGCAGGTCCATCATCCAGTTCACCCCGGCGCTGCCGACCTGGGCGACGGTGACCCCGTAGTTGGACTCAAGATAGCCGCCCGCGTCGAGACCCGCCTCGGTGGCGGCAGCCGCGGCAGCTGCGCACTCGATGTAGAAGTCACGATCGGTGGACAGCCGAGCCGCATTCGACGGCGCCCCACCGGCGGAGCCCGCCTCGTCGAACTTCGGGTGGGGACGGGACATGAGGTTCGCGTACTCCATCCCGACCGTCATCGGGAACATCTGGACACGCTGGGTCCATTCCGCCGACGCCTGATCCCACTGGGGACGTTCGACGCCGAGGATACGCGCGATCTCATCGCCCGGGACCCCGGCGTGCATCTTCGCCGACGCTGCAACCCAGTCGTGCAGGGAAACCCCGAGCACCGGCTGGAGTT
Source organism: uncultured Propionibacteriaceae bacterium (assembly GCA_936941515.1). Taxonomy (GTDB): domain Bacteria; phylum Actinomycetota; class Actinomycetes; order Propionibacteriales; family Propionibacteriaceae; genus Arachnia. The sequence continues at coordinate 29,954 of CAKZJI010000328.1, read as the reverse complement.
CGGGGGCAGCCGGGTTGACCTGTCGCATCGCCTCGATGGGCGCGAAGGCGGCGTTCTCGGCGGCGCGGGCAGCGGCGCCGGAGGGGTCGTGGTAGAACCCGAGCAGCGCATTGTTCATCGAGGTGTGGATCGACACCACCCGGGTGATCGCCCCGGTGGCGTGCTCCATCGCGTCCTGACCGGAGATGCGCAACCCGATGTACTCGCGCACCTCCTCAACCATGGCCCCCAGCGTGGTGTGGATGTCCGAGTTGGCCAGCAGCAGATGACGGTTGCCCCGGAACTCACCAAGCCGCGCCTGTTCCACGTCGGCCTGCGCCAGCTGCGCCTCCCACTGGGCCAGCGCCTGCTGTGCCCCCGCGACGTCACCGGCCTCGACGGCCTGCACCGGCGCGACATGCCCGTCACGCACCCGCGCCCAGATCCCGTACCAGGCATCGGCGTACTGAACGGCAGCCGGGTCGAGACCAGCCGGGGGACGGGGACGCGAGAGGTCGCGGGCCTCGTCGACGTCCATCATCATCTCGAGGCTGTACGGGAAGGCATGGGTGATCCAGTCGACGTGCTCCACGCCGCGCACGGCGTCGCTGATCCCGGAGACGGTCTCCTTGGCCTTCTTGAAGAATTTTCCCAGCATGTTTCCTGCTCTCTTGATTTCGTGGAACCGATCAGTTTCCGATATGGGCGGGACCGGCCACCCACGGGTCATCAGGGCGTCTCCTGGCGGTGACGCGTGTCGCCGCGACCATGGTCGAGGACGGCGTGAAGGTGGCGCGGGAACCGCATCCCTGGCACGCCAGGTAGACCGCGACGGGGTACAGATACGGAACCGGCACGGGCGCCCCGCACTGGGAGCATGTGAGCCGGATCGCGCGCCACTCGGCGACGGCCTGCTCCCAGATGGCCTGGTCGTGGTCGACCTCAGGGGCGGCGAAGGCCTCCTCGGCGATGACCTCGAGGCTGTCCTCCCACGCCTCGAACCGCTCCTCGAGGCGTTCGTAGGCGGCCTCGGTCGCGGGGTCGTCGATCGTCTCGAACACCTTGAACTGTTGCTCGAAGACCTCGCGACCCTTGGTCGCCAGTCCTGCGATCTGGGAGGTCACCCCGGCCTGGAGGGTGTGGGCCGCGACGCGGGTGTCCTCGTCGCCGGAGGCCTGCATTTCCGCGAAGGCGGCAGCCGCCTCGGCGGCCACCTCGCGGGCGCGGGCCGTCAGTTTGCCCAGGAACGTCTCGAGGCGCGGGATGAGGGCGTTGAGCTGGTCGCTGGAGTGACTCACGGGCACTCCTGCGGGTCTCGGGCGTATTCGGTGGCGAGGGCGGCGACGAAGACGTGCCCGCAGTAGCTGCACTCCCCAACCCCGTCGGCCTCGGACCGCGGCGCACCGCAGTCGGGGCAGGTACGGGTCTCGGCGCGTGTCTTCTCTTCCTCGAACTGGATCGATGACCTGGGCGCGGAAACGGCCTGGCGGCGCATCCTCTCGACGAACGACTCGGCCATCACAGGGCCTCGATGATCTGCGATTTCTTGGCGTTGAACTCGTCCGCGGTGATGAGCCCGGCCTCGAACATCTTCTTCAGCTTCGCGAGTCGCTCGACGGGATCATCCGTCCCCGCGGACGGTGCGGACGGCGCGGGCGCTGCCGGTTGCGCCGGCTGCATCGGCTGGGCGGGGAAACCCTGCTGGGCCGGGGCGCCGAGCTGCTGCTGCACCTGCCCCATCGCGATGCCCATGGCCATTCCTCCTTGGACGCCCTGCCCGGCTGCGGTGTTGGGGTTGGCGGTCGCGATGGCGGTGTTGAAGGCCTGGAACCGCGACATGTCACCGATCATGTTCATGCTGGTGACTTTGTCGTAGTACTCGTTGACCTCGTCGGGCAGCGTCACTGAGGTCACGGTGAACTGGGTGAGCGTCACCCCGAGGTCCAGGAAATAGGGAGCGATGGCGGGTAGCAGGCGCGCGTTGACCGCCGACAGGTTCGCGGCGACGTCGAGGACGGAGATCTGCTGGGTGGCCAGCACCTCACCGAACTTCGCGGCGATGTAGTCGCGGAGCTGGACCTCGAGGTCGCGGATCGTCAACACCGGATAGGCGCCGGCGTATTCACGGAAGAACCGGGGAATGTCGGTGATGCGCGCGGAGTAGGACCCGAACGCACGCACCCGGACCTGGCCGAACTTCTCGTCGGCCATCATCACCGGAGCCGGGGTTCCCCACTTGAGATCGACGAACTGGCGGGTCGCGATGTAGAAGATGTCGTAGATGTGCGGCGACGCGAACCCGTACTTCCACCCCGCGAGGTTGGACAGGATCGGGATGTTGCCGGTCGGGAGGCTGTAGGTGCCGGGCAGGTAGACGCCGGCTGCCTGACCCTTCGCCAGCAGCAGGGCGTTCTGGTTCTCCCGGACGATCAACTTCGCCCCGGACTTGATCCGCCCGTCGGGATCCGGGTAGCGCCACAGCACGAGCTGCGGGTCCGGGTCGAGACATTCAACAATTTCGATCCAGGGCAGTGCCACGTTCAAACTCCTTGTGACCAAGCTGATCGTCAGCGGTGATCAGCGGGAGGAGTCTAGCAAGCAACACACGACACGGTTCAAGCCCCCGGACACCAACCGTCACGGCTCTGACAAGGGGTGATATGTCTCCCAGGGGCCGGGGTTCTCCGTCAGGGCCGCCCACGAGATCGCGCCCGGCGGCAGCACCCGCCCTACGGTAGGTGCTGACTCTGCGGTCCCTTCGCTCAGCTGGTCTGCCACAACAACGTGAACCACACCTCACTACCATCGGCACACTGATGCACGTCGTATCCCTGCCCATTGTCGACAACCACACGCTGCGCAACAGAGGTGCGTTGCGCGTAACGCAACACGTCGTACTCGTCGCTCACCCGCAACACCTGATACGGGGCATCCTGGGTTCCATCGCCACTACTCATCAGGGTGTCCAGAGCCAGCCGGGCAAACTTCGTCTCACGCTGCGCCGCCTTCTCATCACCCAACCGGTCGTAACTATGAGCCAGCATCGCATGCGCCGTAGGACTCAAAAACGCCCCCGGAAGCATCCGCCACACCGCATCAACAGCCCCTTGATGATCACCACTATCCACCAACGGAGAAACCACAGATTCAAACCTCACAAGGGGGTCATAATTGGCAGCCGCCATGATCTCAGCCTGCAACGGAGCCAACGTCTCCTCACTAGGGCTCAGAACAAAACTTTTCATCACTTCTACGAAATCCATTGCTTCTCCTTAGTTCCGGGTCGCCCTCATCACCCACACGTGTCGTCGTCGTGAAAATCAGATCTGTTGTTGACTCGGAGCATGCCGCGCATCCAAGGAATCCTGAATCGTCGACATCGCGCATTCATGGGAGATCGAAGCGACGCAGACCATCCGCCGACCAGCACAGCACGCCGTGTTTTTGCGATGCCGCGTACAGGTTCTGCCCATCCGGCGACCACTCCATGCGCCCCACCGTTTCCGGCGGCTCCGGGGCGAGTGAGCTGACCTGGGTCGCCGGGTCCCACACCATGACCTGGGGATCGCTTGACGCGGAGATTGCGATCCTGCCGTCCTTGCTGACCGCGACACGGCTTGGGCTACTCGTCGGTGGTTCCGGGCCGGCCTCGACCTGTTCACCCCTGATCAGATACGACGCCCCGGGGTCGGAGGTGATGGCTACCAGGACACCGTCGGGGCCATAGGCCACCCCTGTGACCGATTGTGGTATTTCGTGCAGCAGTTTCTCGCGTTCACCGCTATGAACGTTCCAGATCGAGCACCCGTCCCCTGCGATCACCGCCAATCGATCAGAGTCCGGACTGAAGCTGAGTCTTCGCGGTTCACTGATCGTGAGCACCCGCACGGGCCGGCACTGGTCCTTGCGCATTCCCCAGAGTCGGACTGTCCCGTCCCGGCTCGCCGATGCCAAGAGTTCCCCGTCCTTGCTGAACGCCAGATCGGCGATGGGTGGACCGAACTCATCGATCTTCTCGTGTCCTCGAAGCTCCCAGAGCAGGTTTCCCTCACGATCAGTCACCTGAATCGCGGCTTTGAAGGCATCGCCCACTGCCAGCCAATCACCTCCGGGGTGCCAGGCCAGCACTCCGTCTCGACGATTGTCCAACCGCCGCACAACCTTCCCCGTGGATGCGTCCCAGATCACGGTCCCAAACGTCGAGTCAAGCCCCAACACGGACCGGGCGCGCAACTGATTGGCCGCCACCAGCGAACCATCAGGGGAGACTGCCAACCCCTCAGCTGCAATGTAGTCCTCGGGAAAGTACACAATATCCACCGTGGAGCCGTCGCTCTTCCGAGAGGGGCTCACGCTCGGGCTCGACATCGCCTCACTCGCTGGCACGCACTCACCACTCACCACCTCCTCGCCACTCGTCCGGCCCGAACCACACCCGGCCAGCAACGCGCAGAGACTTGCACCAAGCATGCTACGTCGACGCACACTACCCCGCCCACATCGCTCACTCATTTAACACCGGCCTTGCGTTTATACTTCTCAAACTCCTCCGGAGTCATTGAATTGAGGAATTCGCGCCCAGCTTTGCGCGCATTCTTCTCAACAGATAGTTTCAACACCGACCATTTCCTCGTTGCAGCCCGGCTCAACCATATGAGCTCGTCACCAGTCCGCAATATCCAGTTCTTGACGAACCTCGGCAAGGTCGTCAATGAAATCATTCTGCAGATCAACCCAGGCCATTCGCATTGCTGCGGCCCGTGCGGCCAACTCGCCAACAGCCTCCGCTTGTGCAGGTTTGGCAGCGATGAAGCTTCTCACATTCTTTGCGTTACAGATCACATCAGCCGGAACATCCTCGGCTTGGGCACGCGAAAAGAGCTCTTCCGCTTCGGAGCGCTGTTCTGCCAATCGCTGACCCAGACGGGCATGAGCCGCGCTCGCATCCAGAGCAAGCGACGACAGATCCTTCGGAGCCGTGACAGCCCACTCGGTCAACGCTGCCGCCGCCTGGGCCAACCCGACTGGATCTCCGGGAACGAGTTGACCCGGGTCCACGGGGGTGCGCGTCACGGTGCCCGTCGGACGGAACTCCAATGATTCCTCTGTCAAGACGCCTGAGCGCGTCAGTAGTTTCACTGCGACGACGCGCGACAGTTCCCGAGAATCTGGACGTCCGGTATCCGCACACAGCTCCGCCGTCATCAGTGCTCCTTGATTTTCTTAATATCGGGAGGCAGCGTGCCCCAGTCCCACTCCTTGACCCACTTCCCGTCCTTTTCCACCACACGGGATGTGCCAATATCACCAGACAACAGCCACAACACGTCGGCACCCTCCTGCCACACCACCCCCACCGGATGCGCGCTCAGGAGATAACGCCGATCGTCACTCCACACCACCTCGCCCGCCGAATTCTTGATCACCGGATACACATTGCGCTTCCCGTTGATCTCCTCCGAGAGAAATTCCGAGGTGTACCGCCCCGACGCCGAGGTCCGCGTCTCCCCGTCACGCAACACAGCAGGATCCACAGCAAACAACACAAACCACACCCACCAGAGCACCAGCGCCGCCACCCCCACGGCACCGGCCAACAAGACCCATGCCCTCGCCCTCATGAGTACGGCCATCCCTTCCCACTTCCGCTCACCACATTACCTTGGGCATCGACGATCACCTTACTGCTCCCCTCCCACCCAATATGGATATCGTAGGGATCAGCCATTCCAAAGGTCACTATCTCAGCAATGGTGCTCTTCCAGTTATCCGTGGAGTACTGAGGATTCGGGTCGATCACATCATTCCATCGGTAATTCGAATTGACAGTCACTTCATACGTACCGTCCGGCAGCGGTTTGACTGATGTTGTTCCATTGTGCTGGAAGCCGCCAGCCTCTTGGTTGGTGCCATGGAGATACTGATATCCAACGATTCCTTCACCGTTCTCCATTGCCACTTGAGTCGTGGTATCGAATGACCCGTTACCCTGCCCCGATTGTTGATACTGCCGAACCGCAGCCGCAGCTTGATTATTGTTGTATCTCTCCATTTCTGCGGTGAGGGTCGGGTTTTCCTGCATGTAGCGAGTCCACGCGGGATCATTGTCGATGTTCCAATCGTCACCACCGGTAAGATACCGTTCCAGAATCGCCCGCCCCGCCCAATCGTTGTCGAAATGGCCGCTGCCAGGCTTGCCTCCGCGACGCTCATCTTCCCTGACTCTATCGCCACTCCTGCCATCAGGATCGCGGTTTTCCCATTTCCCGGTCATAACTCCGGCAGCGCCAAGGTTCGATGCGCCCTTGTTGGGCCATTGGCGGGTTGGGTCGGCATCAGCATGAGCCTGCGCAACAGCTTTTTCGGTGTCGCTACCGGTTTTCTCCAACTCGTCGATCACAGCCTGGAAATCAGCGATCGCACTGTCACGCAACGCCTGCCCCGGATCCGTGAATGGCGTGATGGTGAGCGTGTAGCTACCCGGACCATTCTGCGCCTCCCACGCCGCCTTCTTCTGAAACCCCTCAGAAACATCGCGATCGTAATCCGCCTTCGCGGTTGCGCTGACCCGCTTGCCCTCCTCATAGTTTTCCTTACACACCTGCGCCGCTTGCTGCGCAGCCTCCAACGCAGCCGCATATCCTTCCAGGGCAGCGGCGGCACTACGGAACCCGTCCGCAACACCAGTCCAGCGGCGCGGTTCCTCCTCAAGGCGGGAACGGAAACGATCCGCAGCCTTCCCCACCCAATGCTCGGTCTCGACCCCACCGAGCGACTCACCCACCTGGTCGAAACTCTCAGAGCACGTTTTCATGGATGCAACACGCCCACGGATTCCCGACGGATTCCCCTCGATCACGAACTCCGGCTCTCCCCGGTACTGCACACCCATCACAACCCTGCCTTCAACGGCACACCAGACCCAGACGACGAATCCATCGCTCCTTTGAGAGCATTCACCTTCTTCTCCACCGCAGCCTCGTATGTGGCGTACTTGACTGCGATCCCCTCAACACGCTTCGCCATCTCGTCGACATCCTCGATCATCGACGCGGTGGCGCGTTCCCACCGATCCCGAAACTCATCAACCACCTTAGCCAGGCCATCATTGGCCAAGTCCTGACCCGCAGGAACACAACTGCTCATGCTGGTTCCCTTGGCACCCTGAGTTGTTTCCGCGATCTGCTGCGCAGTGGTTTTCAACGCCCCGTGATCAACCTCAAAATCCTGACCAGCCATACCGGTAAACCCCTAATTCAATCTAAAATGGCGACGTTTTCTGTTTCAACCCGAGAAGCCAGCGAATGAATCTCCTTCATCACCGCCGCGGCCCGCTCCATCGCCTGCACCAACGATTCAGCGCGTTTCTCCACCTGTCCGGCCTTCTGCTCCTGCGCCTGACGTGACTCCGTACCAGAATCCCACGCAGCAATCTCAGAGCGAACCTCCGCACCCATGCCACTGATCCCCTCACGCAAACCAGCCGCACGCTTAGCGAAAGCATCCTCCAACGCCTGGGCGCTGGCTTCCCTGAAAATCAATTTGCCTTCTGCCACGCCTCAGCCCCCCATCCGGCCAGCAATCCGAGAACTGGACGCCACGAAACTCTCCCGCTGCTCCCCTTCGACCTGCGCCACATCACGATCAACAGCCACCAACGCATCCGCGTACCCCTGAAGATCAGCAGTAAACGCCCTCAACGAATCCGCCCACCCGGATATCACATCACCCAAAGCCTCCGCCGCGGGACCAGCTATGAAAGGCGCATGCTCCGACACAACATCCGTCAACAACGACAAGCCATCCTCGGCCTCATCACTAGCCCGCACAACAACAGCAGCCGCACGCTGCTGAGCCCCAAGCTCCAACTGCATATGGGTTCCCATGTGGCGCCCCTCTCACACGCAAGCGACCCCCGAAACCATAAATCTGCCACCCCCACTTTACCCGACCGAGCGGGTCATGCCTACCCCCACCACAACCGCTCCCCCGACACTCGGCGGCCCTTTCCACACAGCACCGGGGCCGCCCTGCTTATCAGGGCGGCCCCGGTGAGAGAGTCAGCGCAGGTAATGGCGCTGATCAGCCTTCTTGCCCTCGTACCAGACGCGGGCCTGCTGCGTGGACTCCAGACGAGAGACCTCCGAGATCGGCACGTCCCACCAACTCGAACCAGGCGGGTTCGGTCCGTACAGGTCAGTCTCGATGTGGATCATCACCGGGCCATCAGACGCCACTGCCTCCGCATAGGCCCTGCGGAACTCGTCCATGCCGTGGACGCGCAGCACCTTGATGCCCCACGACTCCGCGTTGGCGGCAATGTCGACGGGCAGCAGGTCGCCGTCGGCGTTGTGGGGGGTGTCGCCGGTGCGGTAGCGGGTGCCGAAGCGCTGCGAACCATGGGACTCCGACAGCGCGCCGATCGACGCGAAGCCATAGTTCTGCAGCAGCACGAAGATCACCTTGACCTTCTCCTGGACGATGGTCGCCAGCTCCATCGGCAGCATCTGGTAGGTGCCGTCGCCGACGATGGAGACCACCTCCGCCTCGGGCCGCGCAAGCTTCACGCCCAATGCCGCCGGGATCTCGTAGCCCATGCAGGAGAAGGCGTACTCGACGTGGTACTGCTCCGGCGTGGAGGCCTGCCACAGGCACTGGAGGTCGCCCGGCATGGAGCCGGCGGCATTGATGACGACGTCCGCCGGACCCATCAGCTCGTTGAGCGCGCCGAACACTTCCGTCTGGGCGGGCAGCGGCGTCTGGTCGCGGTGGTAGCATTCCGCAGTCTTGCCAGCCCAGCAGGCCTTCAGCTCCGCGATGCGTGCCGCGTACTCGTCGCTGACGTGGTAGCCGCTAAGGGCCGCGGTCAGCACCTCCAGCGACTCGCGCGCGTCGCCGACCACCATCTCAGCGCTGTGCTTGGCCGCATCAAAGGCCGCCACATTGAGGTTGACGAACTTCACATCCGGGTTCTTGAACTGGGTGTGAGACGCGGTGGTGAAATCCGAGTAGCGCGTCCCGATACCGATCACAACATCGGCCTCGTCGGCCAGGGCGTTCGCCGAGGCCGCACCCGTCGACCCAACCCCGCCGACCGCGGCCGGGTGGTCGTGGTTGATCGCGCCCTTGCCCGCCTGAGTGTCGGAGACGGGAATCCCGGTGGCGTCCGCGAAGGCCCGCAACTGCTCAGAGGCCTCCGCGTAGACCACGCCACCACCGGCGACGATGAGGGGCTTCCTGGCCTCGCGGATGATACCGGCGGCACGGGCGACGGCGGCGGCCTCAGCCGGTGGGCGACGCACATGCCAGACCCGTCGAGCAAAGAACTCGACGGGGAAGTCAAAGGACTCGGCCTGCACGTCCTGCGGCAGGGCGATGACGACGGCTCCCGTATCGACCGGATCGGTCAGCACCCGCAACCCGGCGAGCAGCGACGGAATGAGCTGCTCGGGCCGCTCAATGCGGTCGAAGAACCGCGAGACGGGCCGGAAGCAGTCGGTGGCGGCGGCCATCGGCGAAACCGGATCCTCAACCTGCTGCAGCACCGGATCGGGGAAACGGGTGGCGAACTGGTCGGAGGGGAACAGCAGCACCGGCAGCCGGTTCGTCGTCGCCAGGGCCGCACCCGTGACCATGTTCAGCGACCCGGGGCCGATCGACGCAGTACACATCCAGGTGCTCAACCGATTCGTGGTCTTGGCGTAGGCCGCGGCAGCATGCACCATACCCTGCTCGTTGCGGGGCATGATGTAGCGCATCCGCCCGCCCTCGGGAGCCGGATCGAGATCGTTCTGCAACAGGGCCTGCCCGATCCCGGCGACGTTGCCGTGCCCGAAGATGCCGAAAGCGCCGGCAATGAGACGCCGCTCGACGCCGTCGCGTTCGCTGTACTGGTTGACGAGAAAGCGGACGACCGCCTGCCCGACGGTGAGACGCACTGTAGACACGGGTTTTTCCTTAGGGGTTGAGAGGGGTCATGGGGAGCCGGGGATCAACGTCCTGGGAGGCCCAGGTGTCGCGGATCCAGGTGTAGGCGGGATCGTCGGTCATCAGCCAGGTGGAGTCCTCGGCGGGTCCGGCCATCACGTTGAGGTAGTAGAGGTCGTAGCCAGGTGCGGCGACCGACGGGCCGTGGTAGCCGTGCGGCATCGTCACCACGTCGCGGGAGTGCACCTCGGCACACACGTCGATTTCGTGGCCCGAGGGGTAGATGCGCTGCAACGCCATCCCCGCCGACCCGTTCCGCCCGGGCCGCACCTCGTAGTAGTAGATCTCCTCCAGGATGCGCTCGACCTCGTTGTGCTCGTCGTGCTTGTGGGGCGGGTAGCTGGACCAGTTGCCACCCGGGGTCAGCACCTCGCAGGCCAACAGGTGGGAGGTCTCCAGCTGATTGCCGAGCGCGTAGTTGTTGACCTGCCGCGAGCACGGCCCAGCCCCGCGCAGCGTCGTGACGACCTCCGTGACGGGGCAGTACCGCACCGGCAGGTCGCGGGTGGCCTTCGCGGCGGGCAGCGCAAACCGGCCCCCGGCGTCGCTGGTGATGGTGAAGGTCTTCCCACGGGGGATGTAGAGGTAGTCGGTGATGGCGCTCCACACCTCGACGCGGCCATTCAGCGTGTGGGCCTGGCCGTCCACCTCGACGATGCAGCCACCGGCCAGGGGCAGCACCAGCAGCTCGGAGACCCCGGAGGTCACCTCCTGCGACCCGCCCGCGGGCAGCGCCAGCACGCGGATGGAACTCCACTCCCACCCGGCGCGCTCAATACTGACGTCGGTCTCGAACTGGCCATGAGCGGTGCTTCCCGCCTTGATCACGTGGGTCTTGTTATCCATCATTCCTCCTCGGCCTTGATGCGGCTGATCACTGGTTTCACGTGGGGATTGGCCGCCATCAGCCGCTCCACCTCATCATTGCGCGGCATCGCCGTCGAGCATTCCAATCTGGAGGCGACGATAGCGCCCGCCGCCGACGAGAAGGCGATGGTCTCGGCGAGCGGCCAGCCCTGCAGCAGGCCATGGCACACGGCTCCGCCGAAGGCATCGCCGGCCCCAAGTCCATTGTGAACCTTGACATTGGTGACAGGCACGTAGACGCGCTCAGTGGCAGTACAGGCCAGCGTGCCCATCATCCCCTGCTTGACGATGGCGATCTGGACGCCACGATCCAACAGGGCCAGGGCCGCCGCGTCGGGATCGGTCTCCCCCACCGCGATCCGGCACTCCTCCAGGTTCCCGATGGCCACGTCGACCTGCCCCAGGATCCGTGCGATCTGCTCGGTTGCCGCATCCTCCGAGGACCAGAAACGCTGCCGATAGTCAAGGTCCAGGACCGCGAGGCCACCGTCGCGTCGCCGCAGGGCCTCCAGGTGGGCGCTGCGCGACGGCTCCACCGCCAGTCCGCTGACGGTGAGCCACAAAATGCGGGCGGATGCCACCTCGTCGGGCAGATCGGCGGCGCTGATCTCCAGGTCGGGGGTGGTGGGCTGCCGGTAGAAGAACAGGGGGAAGGAGTCGGGTGGGAAGACCTCGCAGAATGTGACGGGCGTGTTGAATTCCGGGTTGACGACGACGTGGCTGGCGTCGACGCCCAGGCGGGTCAGCTCCAAGCGGATGAACCGCCCGAACGGGTCGTCACCGACGCCTGTGACGGCTACTGCGGTGTGCCCCAGACGGGCGACGGCGACAGCGACATTGGTGGAGGAGCCTCCCAGGAACTTGCCGAACCGGGTGACCTCCTCAAGGGGCGTGTTCATCTCCAGCGGGTACAGGTCAACGCCACACCGGCCGATGGTGCAGACGTCGGGTACCGGCTCATCCACGGCGACGACTCCTTGGGACAGGGGTTTCACTCAGTGTGCCTTTTTGCACTCACATAGTCAACCTATGTTCTTACAATATGGGCATGCCCGGGGCTTGTATGATCTGTGACAAGCAACCATCATGTGTCATGCCACAGTGGACCTGACCCGCACCGAGGACAACGCCATGAAGCCGACATACGAACCAGAGATCGCACTGGACCGTGGCTCACAGGTGCCGTTGTATCAGCAGATCGCCAAGCCCATTGAGGACGCCATCTTGTCCGGGGAACTGCCCGCGGGAGCGATGATCGAGGACGAGGTGTCCATGGCAACCCGCCTGGATGTCGCACGACCCACCGCCCGGCGAGCCCTCCAAGAACTAGCGGCCAGGGGGCTGCTGACGCGGCGACGCGGCGTCGGAACCCACGTCACCCCACCGCACATCCACCGACCCATGAAGCTCTCCTCCCTCAACGATGATCTCTCCGAAGCCGGCTTCACCCCCACCACGAAGGTCCTGTCTTACGAAATCCGGGAAGCCGACGCCACAGAGGCCGAACAACTCGCCATCACCCGCGGAGAGGGGATGCTGGCGATCCGCCGCCTCCGCTACGCCGACAACCACCCGCTGGCCCTGCTGACCAACCTCATTCCCCTGGACATCGCACCAACCTGGCAGGAGCTCGGGGACCATGGCCTCTACCGCTGCCTCGCGATGCGCAACATTGAGGTCACCTCGGCCCGCCAGACCATCGGCGCCCGCGGCGCAACCCTCGAGGAGGCCGACGTCCTCGGTGAAGATGAGAACGCCCCACTGCTGACCATGGAACGCACCGGCTACACCACCGAAGGCCGCATCGTCGAAGTCGGCCAGCACGTCTACCGTCCGTCGCTGTACTCCTTTCAGTTCTCACTGTTCACGTCCTAACGACAACAACCTCTCAGTCGCTGCACCACCCGCGAACCATCAGCCCAGGAATTGCTCCACCCCTCACGCGCGCTGTCATGGATGGCACAAAAACGTCAAAACAATGTCCTCAATTTACTCAAGCACCTTGGATACCCAGTCGATGAGGGTATTTGGGTGTAGGTTGGCACCCCACATGTCGTGGGCGCCATCAGGGTCATACCACAGCGTGACGTCCCCTCCCAGCTCCCGTGAACGCAGCACCCAGGCGAGTCCCTGCCGGGGATCGACTCGGGCATCCCGGGCTGAGACCATCACTAAGGTTGGTGCCACCGGCACGGTCAGTCTGCGCAGCGGTGAAAGCCTTTCTAATATCTCTCGGTCGTGGGGGTTGTGCGCCGGATCACCCCATTCATCCAGGTCTGCCTCCTTGGTGGGTGACTGGCGATACAGCAGATCCGTCAAAGGGTCAATGTAGCCATTGGCAATCACGGCGGCATCGATCATCGCGGGCTCTTCGACGAGGAGGGACGCAGCAAGGAAGCCCCCAGCCGATGCACCGATGACGCATAGCTTGGTTGCAGTGACCGCTCCCCGACCAGAACGCAACCACTCAACAGCCGCAATGGCGTCGGCGACGCAGCGGTCACGTCGCCCTCGGGAGCCGGCGTGGTGCCGATGCGCGTCCCCACCGCCTCGCACGTGAGCCGTCGCAACCGCGTAACCACGGTCCAGCCAGTGGCGGAGATCCTGGTCGGTGTCCAGATCAAGATCGATCCCATAGGCCCCATAGACCATGAGAACAACCGGGCCACAGAACGTGGTGCTTCCACGCCACCGAATATCGAGATCGCACTCGTACCCGTCTGCGGAGGCGAAGCGTTCACGGGTGAAGTGGACATCCGGGGTGGAGGGAGTCGACGGATTCAGCACTCGGCCGGCGCTGTCGAAATACCAGTTGATTGGCAGCATCCCCGCTCTCAGCTCTGCAACGGTGAACCCAACCGCCGCCGCGCAGGTGTTCAAATTCATATTGAACACCCCCGGTGAGCTGAGAAGAGGCTTCGCAGGGGCCGAAGATGCCTCCTGCAACGGCACCAGATAGAGGTGCTCTGCCTGAGTATCAGAATCACTGCTGGCACGAACTAGTACCGACCCGTTGCTGCCAACGATCTGGCACATCCTCCCCTGCCCGGCAGCCACCCGCCATCGCCTCGATACTCGTCCCCCCTGGAGCTCAGTGGCTTCGATATAGCATCTTCCGTCTTTGTCAGTCGCCTGTACCAGCACCGGCTCGTCTCCTAGCAGGGCGACGTCGATCAGGCTGGGATCATGCACCGGCTCCGGCGTGGAGATGGCCTGCGGGTTCGACTGGGTGGTGTCGAAGAGCTGCCAGATCCGATTGCTGCGGACGCCATGCCCCACCTTGACGAAACGCCGCACCGAGCAGGGCATGAGCTGAACTCCACCAGCTGGCCCCTCCACAAGTGTACGCGCAGCGCTCGTGAACGAGTCCTCAGCGATGGGTGCCAAGCGGGCCCTGGCTCTGCCCGGCACGTCGGGATGTGGCTCCACGAAAGCCACAGTGGGTTGCTCGCTCTCACACAGCACGGCATCGGGATAGACCCCGGTGAACACAAGCTTCGGCTCGGGATCGTGACAGTTATAGATGGCAACCGCGTAGCTCTCTCGCCGAGGGTCACGGAGAATACGAAGCCACCAGCTCAGTGTCGGGGTGGTGTCGAGGCGTTGCGCAACCCAACCATGTAATTCCTTGATCTCGGCATCCGTGAAGACGATGGGAGAACCCACGGGATCTTGATCTATAGGGTCGGAGACCCACTGAGTCACCAGTTCCCCAGCTCCACCCGGGCTCACACGCAGCCATCCAGCCAGTGGAATCAGGTCGGCGTCGTCAAGACCCTCTGTTTCACTATCCCGCTCGGCTTCTGCCAGGTCATTGATGTCCTGACCGTGTTTTCTCAGCAACGTCATCAACGTGGCGTCATCAATCTCCAACCAGCACGACGATGTGGCGGTTGGCTGTTGCTGCTCAGAGACGCTCATCGCTGCCCTTTCTGTTTTCCTCCCTCAGGCCACGACGAGCGACCGGAACAATGCCGAGCGCCGCCGAACCTCGGCGGGCGGCCCGAACTCGACCAACCGTCCCTGGTCCAAGACGAGCACGAGATCAGCGATGTCTATGCCGAAGTTCCCATGGCCAGCGGCGAAGGTGGTGATACCTCCCATGGTTGCCCGGATGAGGCCCATCACCTGCTTCCGATTCAGCACATCGAGGCCGGAGGTGATCTCGTCCAACAACAGCATCCGTGGCTGGCCGACGAGGGTGCGTGCGATAGCCAAGCGCTGCCGTTCACCGCCGGAGAAGGCATATGCAGATTCCCCCACGGGTGTGTCAAGGCCACCCTTCCTGGCAGCAATGGTGTCAGCAAGGCCCACACGGCGGATGATCTCCCAGCAGTGGGCATCGTCGATATCTCGTCCCAAAAGAAGATTGTCCCGCACGGTTCCGCTGAACAGTGGGCAAGACTGCTCGATGTAGCCGACCTGGCGTCGATACTCATCATCGTCATGCTGACCAAGCGGGATCTGATCAACCAGAATCATCCCGTCAGTCGGCACGATGAACTTCTCCATCAACGATAGAACAGTCGACTTTCCCGACCCTGAAGGACCGGTCATGGCCACCCAGGAACCGGCAGGAACGCTGAAGCTGACATCACCCAGCGCGTATTCGCGGTTGCCACCTCCCTGGGGATACTTGACGGAGACGTTGCGGAAGTCGACGTCACCTCGCAGGCTGGGCCTAGTGGGCCAGTCCCGTGTGCGGATGGTGATGGGGCCGGCATGGCTCACGGGCTGATCGGTCACCGCGCGTAGATCGAGGATTCGCTGGAGCGCACCAAGCGACTCCGCCATTTCCATGGCGGTGTCAGCACTGCCCATAATCGGAGTGACGATCAGCATCGTGTACATGAGGAAGGAGACGAGTCCTTCGATGGACACATAGCCTGCCTGCACCCGGATCACCGCAACGCAGATGATCACCAGTAGCGTCGTCTGCATGCAGATTGTGACGAGCGGTCTCATGAATGCGTGAGCACGATCGGCGCTGTTCGCAGCCTCCAGGAGTTGTCGGCTGGATCGGTCAAGTCGACGAGCAGCGAATGCATCCGCCACGAAAGCCCGAATCGTCAAGACCGAGTCCAAGGCCCGGGTCACCTCAGCCACGTATGCGCCCTGCGTTTCCTGCCGGTTGAAGGAGACTGATGTCAGCCGACCCGAGATCATGATGATCACGACCAGACAGGCCACCGTCAAGCCAACTGCGGCGACGGTGAGCACCAGATCCAGCAGCGCCATCTGGCTGAGGGCCCCCACCACCATCACTATGCTGCCAACCGCCTGCACCGGACCCTGTGTGAATATCTTGCTGAGATGTTCGGAGTCGATACTGCAGCGGGCGACCAGGTCCGCCGTCGGATGCTGAACGAGTTTGTCAGCCGGAACCCGCATGGCAATGGAAGCCGACTCGTCACGGAATGCTCGGACAGTCCGGTTGCCGGCCTTGGCACCGCACAGATTGGCAAAAGCAGTCATTCCGGAGGCGAAGATGGCCAGGCCCGCCAACATACTCCCATAGGGAAGGGCACTATAGAAGGTCCCGGTGCGCAGCTCCCCCACGATCATCCCAGCCAAGACAGGCTGAAGCAGCGACACAAGGGAGGCCACAACCGAGCCTACGAAGACCAAAACCAAGCCTTTCGGCTCCAACAACAGGATCCGGAACAGGCGGCGAAGACGGCCCTTGGGCGGGTCCGCGAGAAACGAACCCACCGGAGTAGACCGCCGCTGGCGAGCATGAGAGTGATTCCTTGGAGGAGCCGGAGGGATGTGATATTCCGGGAGAGCCCGCCGAGGCACCACGTTCGGAGCAGGGGAATCCACGTGGGACAAGACCCGCCGTTTCGCGATGATCGAAGTCACATTCACTCCCTCTATATCACTATCAGGCATCAGCAGAAAGAAGTTCCTAAAACTTGCCCCAAAGATGCACCAAAAAATAATTACTCACGGAAATTATTACCCACAACACGACCAGATAAATAAACTCAGCCTAAAAATTCAAAGGAAAGTCGCAATTCTGACACACTATTTTGATGGCTGTTGTCGACATGACCTGATCTCATAATTGTTGAAAACTGAATTTTTACTCGGCCTCCAGTGAGCCAGTGGATGGTTGACGGTAGGAAATACTTCTCACCGTCAACCATCCACGGCCTGGAGGCTCATTCATGAAACAATCGACAGGGCTACAAATCCCCTTCATGCTCTTCGAAGAGTACCTACGAGATACTCCATGAGGCTTATTAACAGCTGCTAGCAACTGGGCTCTGACAAGGGGTTTCGCTGTTTCTGATACCCCCATGAACAAGCCTCCATTTACCCTAGGATAATTTTTTTGCCTTCTTCATCAGCATTCACTCAGCAAAAGAAAGGGCTGCGGCGGCTATGACCACACACGAAAAAGCTCCGGTAGAATCTTTTGACCTCACCGGAGATCTCAAGGTCTTCGGTCTGGAGATTGAGGATGTTAGCCATGGTCGCCATCTCCTTTCAAAATATTTCGGTGGTTGCTAGGTGTGTTGTTTCGTTCATCGAAACTCGAGACGTGATGCATTAGATTGATGGATGAGGAAAAGCTCTTGCCGTCAGTCATTTGTTGTAAATACGAGACACAGCCTACCCCAGTGGGTTCTCCACTTGGCCGAAACGGGCAAGCGGAGAACCCACTCAATTTGGCGCATTACTCAGCACAATGTCCAGCTATTGCCGCTGTTCCCGCCCCAACAAATGGAAACACTCTTGCCGGAATGCTTAGCCTCCTGAGGCACCTCAAGAGTATCAGCCTGAAGATTCAAAACGTTAGCCATGGGTTGTCACCTCCTCCCAACTGCTTCGACAACTATTAATAGCGAAAGTGGCAGTATCACCTATTGAGTGAATCATTATTCACAGCTACCGGAAGAAATTTGATACCGGCGTTGGGGTAGATCTTCCCAACCTTCCTCTATTTCTGGGGTATCTTACGAATAATAATCTTCAATCTCAATATTCACTTGGTTGCGATTTTTCGCCACTTACGGGCTTCCCAGACTTCAGTGGTAGAAATCGACCATTGGCCTAGGATAATTTTTGCCTTCTTCATCAACACGAACTCAGCAGAAGACGGGGCTGTAGTTGCTGCTAGAGCCACACAGTGTCCAGCTCTTGTTGGATCCTTTACCCTCCTGAGGAAGCTCAAGGGTTTCGGTCTGGAGATTGAGGATATTAGCCATGGTTGTCACCTCCTTTCACAGTCTCATTGGTTGGTTTTGCTCGTCGAATCCTTAGGCGACGAGCTGGTGACTCGACGCAGCCGCTGGGTTGGCGGCGTGTGGTGCCGAGTCAGGTTCAGGGGTGGGCGGCAGTGGTTTCTGCCGCAGCAGAGCGGCCGTACGATCACTGACTGGCATGGTCAGGTATGGCTGCCTCGACTGATGCGCATAGATGGCCAGTGCGATGCCGGCGGCTCCAGTGCCCAGATCGGAACTGAGCCGGATCAAGCCTTCACCAATCACCAGGGCATGGTCATCGTGGGTGAGGAGACTGTCGATTACCAGGGTTATCTGACGTTCAGCCTCCGCCTGGTGGGCGTCACCGGCGGCTGCCAGTGTGGCAGCGATGCCGGCGCGTCCATGATCCAAGCTGGGATAGATGTAGGTGCCAGAGGAGCATGCTGTGATGATTCCAGAACGCTCCTCCGGTGTGAGTACCGGCTCGCCAGAAAGACGTTCGAGGGCTGAGCCTACGAGGAGAAGGCCTGCTGAGCCCCACTCGATGTAGGGAAGTGCCCGGTTCTTCTGGCGGTCATCGATCATCAACTCACCCGTCGGCATCGTGATGCATGCGTCAAGGTCTGCGCGAAGCCAGGTTCTCGCCCAGGCAAGCGGCTCATTATCACCACTCACGCAGTGGGCCACCAGATCAGTCAGCGCGAGACCGGTCAAACCCCAGAAGAGTCCCCGACGGCGGCACAGAGATGTCCATGCTGGACCATCCGGGGTAACAGCATGATGGAGTCGCTGATAGGCGGCAAACGCTTGATCTGCCAGGGATGAGTCTCCGGTCGTTTTTGCTACCTCCAGCGAGGCTAGGATCACTCCTGTCTGCCCACCCCCCAGGTCAAGACGACGCTGCCCAAGTGACTGTTCAAGGGCCTTTCGTGCAGCAGTTACAGCCTCCTCGTGGACTCCGAGTTCACTGAGTACCAGCGCGATACCTGCTAAACCATTCAACAAACCGGGGCTTTCCTCACGCATTGGCCACTTCCGAGCAACATCACGCAACGCATCAATGTCACCTCCGGCAGGCGTGACGCCCATACGATGCTGGGCAAAAACCACACCGGCCCGCCCGGTAGTGAAGACCTCATGGACGTATGAATTTGGCTTTCCAACATCACCGGGGAATGAACCATTTTGACCAAACTGTCGCGACCACTCGATACCGCTCAACAACCCAGACACAGCGGCATCAGCACTTAATGGCCGCGCCGGCACATCCACGGTAAAATTGGTTGCCGTGACTGGACGGACAGAAGCTGAGTAGCGACGTTCCACATCCGCCAGCTGATCGGCTGCCCGCTGACCATAAACCTCACGAACCCTCCGACGGCAGCGATCCCAATATGCCGGAGAAACAGCCTCGAGCTCAAAATCAGAACAAAACAGAAGCATGATGCAGCGCGCCACCGCGAACCAGTCAGTTTCTTCAGCGTTGGCCGAGTCATCAGCGCAATACTCGAAAACTCTAACACCGATCTCACGATCGGCATCGAGACGACAGGCATCTTCCAGATCAAGCATCGTCACAGTCCCGTCTTCGGCAACCATCACATTGCCCGGGTGAAGATCACCAAAAACCCAGCCACGCTGATGGATGGCCTCGACTATGCTGATCAACTGATCGACAATTCCTACCGCTTGGCGCGCATATTCCACGGGATCAGAATCCTGCACATGCACGCTGCGCACCATCCATGACGTCAATGTCGTCCCCTCCGCATAATCCAGCTCAAGATAGCGGTGCTCCCACGCGGTGAAAGACCCACGGAGCTGCTGCACCCCAGGCACACCGATGAGATCACGCAAGACCTCTTCTTCCGCCAGCTGGCGTTGCATCGCACATCGGTTGCGAGCATCAAGCCCTGCATGAGGCCTGGCCTCTCTGAGAATCCTGACCTGGCCATCAGGCAGTTCCGCACGATACACACCACCCGCATTACTGAAACTCAGAGGCTTGATACTGACGAAATCATCTAGCCGAGACTGACACGACTGCTGAGAGGCCTCATATGCCGGACGAAGAATCTCAGGAAGCTCAACCCCATCGGGAATGACAACACGGGGGTTACGGTGATCGGGTATCAGATCCATGGTTCGCGGATCAACAATCGATTCGATCGGCTCATCATCCACATCAGGCATACGCATCCCAAGAATCGCCCCATACCGAACAAACACCGGCGCGTCTGGAACATAACGCAGATCAGACAGAATATACGGACCCTCCTGGCCTTTCAAGCTTTCAGCCAAAACAGTCAGAAGCTCACCAAGCTGGTCATCATTGTCAGGATAGATCGTGATGAACTTCCCCGCTGAACCACGATCCCGATTCTTAGAAGAAGATTCAAACAACTCGGCAAGAACCGGTAGGAACTTGAACGATACCCCAGCCCGCACACACACCTCAGTGGTTCGGGACAGGGTTTCCTCAGCGCAGCTCGGCGTCGCCGAGACATGAATCTTCCAGCCCTGCATACGAGGCTTCCAATCCCAGGGGCTCCACCCTTCCCAACCTTCCCACTTATGCACCAGCCATCCCGCCGGCAACTCAACCTTCTGAAGACGCCGATTCGGCACACGAGCCATCTCAGCCAAATCCCTCAGCCGACCATAGAACGGCGAATTCTTCGTCGCCGCCTGGTAGTACTCAATACCCACCGCCACGAGCTTCCTCCTTACCTTTACCTTGCCGCCAACACTATAAACAGCCACTCTTGTCAACAGCCACCTTGCGCCACCTCGAAAAGCCCGTCATCCACACGAATCAACTCATCTTTAGGATGTCACAAAAATTCTTAATTTGAACACCAATAGAGACCTGATAGCCAGAATCAATTTAGAGCGGGCCGCGCACAAAGTTCTTCGCTAGAACAATGAAACATCCACCCAGAAGAAGAATGCCCCCATCAGAGTGATCACGCTATTAGGCCTCCACCGACCCTCGATCTTTCACATGTTTTGTTGTTAACTCCGACACTAGACGCGCCAGCCCCCAGACCACAGTGAACCATCGACTAACTTCCGAGCGTCTTTTGCCCGCCGCCAGAAGTAGACCCTCCCTACAACCCTCTCAGGCGGCCTGCAGCGCTTCGAGCCCCAAGGATTAAGTGCTCTGGGGCAGGAAGACACAGCTGGGCCGTCTTCCGGGAACCGTCAAAAGACACCCGAAACCTAGTCAATGGTCCACTGTGTCGAAGCTCATCCCCCTCCTACTCTTGCTTGGCTGAAGGAACAAGCCGAGCGTCCAGGGGGGACGCGAGGTCAGAACTCAAAGGAATGGGAAAAATGATCAAACGTCTGTCGACCGCAGCTGTCGGAGCTCTGCTGTGTCTGTCCGCCCTGTTCACAAGCGCCGCCCCCGCCAAGGCCTCTGAGGACTTCACCGACCCCACGGCACCAGACGCGGGAGCGAAGCCGGACAACCTATGCTTGATCTTCTATGGGATCTGCAACTGATACAGAACCACAGGCTCTGCGACGCTCGACCATAGGGAAGACAACACATGTTTGAGCAGAGTCGAGCAAGCTGGGGCAAGGCAAGCTGGGGCAAGACCGAGTACATCACCCGGGTTCCTCGGTGGCTTCAGCTTGGCCTGCTCCTGTGTGGGCTCGTGGGAATGATGAGCGATGTCAGCTTCATCTTTCGAACCCACGCTTCAGGCCCGCTGCAAGCCTGGTTCCTGGCGGAGGTGGCTCTGAGCTACCTGGCAGCGGGGATCTCGCTCATCTCAGCCAGAGCTGCGATCATCCTTGTCGCCCTGGCCATGGCCACCACCTTCCTCGAGGACCATCAGCCTTTCTTCCCGCTCATCCCAGTGATAGTGGTCGCGCTCGTGGCAAGCGCCCTCTGCGGGAAGGGCCTCATCATCGCACATTGCTCCTTGACCATCTTGTGGGGAACCCTCATCACCTGGCAGCGAGGCACGCTACTGAGGCAGCAGATGATCCCGGAAGCGTTCTGGTGGATGACGCTCTGGTCTCTTCTGCTCGGTTCTCTCGTCGGCTTGGCCATCCGATACCTGGTCATCCGGACAGCAAAAACACGGGACGAACTGCAGAAGGCCAAGGCCCGCGCAGATCAGATCCGCCACGAGGAGCGTCAAGACCTTGCCCGCGAACTCCACGACGTGGTGGCCCACCACATCACCGTCATCACGATGCAGGTGATGTCACGGCGTCACTCGCAGGACCCTGCCGAATTGCGCGAGACCCTCAGCGTCATCGACGACTCGGCACGTGAAGCGCTCAGCGAACTGCGGGCGCTTCTGGACTTGCTGCGGGCAGATGAGAGTCAGACCCCCCAACCACTGGCACGCCAGGTGATCACCAGCTCCAGCGTCCGAGAACAGGTGGAAAGCCACGTCGCCTCACTCACGCAGTTGGGCTTCCACGTAACCCAGGTGTCAGTGGATCCACGGATCGAGTCTCTGCCATTGTCAACGAGAACCACCAGCACCCGAGTCGTGCAGGAGTCGACGACCAACATCATCAAACACGCCAGGCCGGGCGCCTCCTGCACCATCGCCTTGTCGCTTCAACTCACCGGGCTGGAGATCAAAATCGTCAACGACCGGGTCAAACCACCAGCACGCTCCAGCAACGCCGGGTACGGTCTCACCTCCCTCAAGGAGCGGGTTCTGGCAGTGGGTGGCCACTACAAAGCCGAAAGACAAGGGGACGCGTGGATCGTCGAGGCCTGCCTCCCAGCTCATCAGGCCCACTGATCTCTTATCCCTTGGGCAAGCCAACCTGAGCCACGCTGTTCCACGTCGACCAACCAGTTCTCAGATCCACTTCTCGACCTGCCATCGGCAGCACTCGACGACTGATCACCACGTCACGACCGCCACGCAGCGGGGCAGGGACTACAAAAGGTCATTTGCTTTTGCGAATGGTGCGAGTAGCATACCGTTACATGGCAGACATCACCGTTCTCGTCGTCGACGATCAGCCGCTGATGCTCCACGCTCTGCGGACGTTCCTTGAGAACGAGGAGGGCATCACCGTGGTAGGAGCTGCTGCGGACGGGGAGGCAGCAGTCCAGCAGGCACACGCCCTCACGCCAGATCTGGTGCTGATGGATCTGAAGATGCCACGGATGAACGGGATCGACGCCACCCACAAAATCACAGACGAACTGCCCGGAATGCGTGTGGTCGCACTCACCACGTTCTCCACTCTCGACTACGTCATTCCCGCGCTACGCGCCGGAGCCTCCGGATACCTGGTCAAGGATGCCCAACCCGAGGAGATCCTCGCCGCAATCAGGATGGCGATGGATGACAACCTGCCGCTGTCCCCCAGCGTCACGCGACTGCTGGCACAGCAGGTGCTCAACGGCTCCTATGCCCCTGCGGGAATCTCCACCTCAGCCGCAACGGAAGTGGGCCTGGCTCCCCGCGAAATCTCCGTCCTGCAATTCCTGGGACGAGGCCTCAGCAACCGGGAGATCGCCAAGGAGATGTACATCTCCGAGGGCTCAGTCAAGGCCTACCTGGCCAACGCCTGTATGAAACTCGGCGTCCGCGACCGGCTCCAGGCCTTGATACGTGGATTCGAGCTGGGCATCGTCAGTCCCCGGCTTTCCATCGAGGGGTGAGCAACAGCGCACCGGATCGCGCGCCGACGACGATCCACAGACCAGCATGACGCCTGGACGGACACAGCTCCGCCGGCCCCGGCCGGCGGAGTCTCTTGGCCGGTGTTGTCCCGGCTGTGCCAGCGATCCGGACCCTGCCGTCAGGAGCTGAGTGGCATGGTGAAGCTGACGGCCGTCGGGCCGCCGGCCGGGCTGTTGACCGTGAGGACGCCGTCGAACGCCGCCAGCCGGCGTTCGATCCCGCGCAGCCCGCTGCCTGCGCCAGGATCGGCCCCGCCGCGACCATCGTCGGTCACGCTGGCCCGCAGCTCCCCCGCCGCGACCCACATATCGACGTCAATCCGGCTGGCCTGCGCGTGCTTGACCACATTGGTCAGCAGCTCGGAGACCGCGAAATAGGCCGCCGACTCGACCGCCAGGTCGCATCGTGCGGGAATGTCGGCGCTCACCCTGACCGGCAGCACGCAGTCCGCCGCCAGGGCCCGGACGGCGTCGGCCAGTCCACGGTCGGCCAGCACCGGCGGATGGATGCCGCGCACGAGGTCCCGCAGCTCACCCAGCGCCTTGCTGGAGGCGTCCTTGGCCTCGGACAGCAACGCCTCCGCGGCCTGCGGGTCAGTGCGCATCAGCGCCTGGGCGGTGCTGATGGTCATGCCCATCGCGACCAGACGGCCCTGGGTGCCATCGTGAAGGTCGCGTTCGAGACGCCGCAGCTCGGCAGCCGACGATTCGAGGGTCTCCTGCCGGGTGCGGGACAGCTGCTGCATCCGGGCGGCGAGCCGGGTGCGTTTATTCGGCCCCAGCGCCCACCGGGCGAACCGGTTGTATGCCCTCAGCAGCCTGGGCGCACAGACCAGCGTGACGGGCAGCATCACCAGCAGGCCGACGATGGCCGCAAGGATCAGGTCGTCCCGGCTCTGGATAGTGATGCTGAAGGTACCAACAAAGACCTCGCCGCCCTTCCAACTCTCCACAGCAGCGTCTCCCAGAAGGGCCGCGCTCAAGGGGATGGGGCCGCTCAGCAAGAAAGCCAAGACGAGGACGCTGAGAGAAGGGCTAACCATGACATCCATGAACAGCCAGGCGATGTCACGCCAGGTGCTGGGGTCCTTCAACAGAGCCCACGTCCTGTCGGCCCTGCCCCTGAAGCCTGGTTTCAGCGGTGGCAGGGGCAGATAGGGCGACTCAACCGGGCTCCCCGACCACGTGCCGACGCGACGCCGCTTCAAGGTGGCCACCCAGCGCAGCACGCCCACCGCCACCGGCACCAGCAGGACCCCGACCCCAAAGGCCATGGAGGAGAATGTGACGCACACCACCAGCAGCGTGGCAACCTCCAGCGGCCACATCACCAGCAGCTGCAGGAAACGGCCAACGGCCTGCAGGCTGGAGCCGACCAGCCGTCCGATCGAGAATCGTCGGGGACGCGGAGCGTCAGACGCCGGGGTGTTCACGACGCCGGGGGTTGTGGTGTTCATCTTGTCTCCTCACATTTTCTGTGCCTCCCATCCTGCTGAGACGATAGCGGGAACACAGTGGTGAAAAGACCACCTTTTCCGCGCCAGGGTGCAATGACGCACCGGGGACGGCGACGAGCTGGCAGACTCAGCGCTGGGGAGGCAGAGACCAGTGAGGCAGAGACCGGTGGGAAAACGAGAAACCAGCGGAGATGCGAGAGAGGTGGAACCATGCGCGTGCTGATTGCCGAGGACCAGTTCCTGCTGCGCGATGGCCTGAGCCGCATGCTGCAGGCCCTGGGATGCGAGATCGTGGCGACGGCGCAGACCGGACCCGAGCTGCGTCGGGCGTTGCTGACCGAGGACCTCGACGTCGCCGTCGTCGACGTGCGCCTGCCACCGACGTTCACCGACGAGGGACTGCGCGTGGCGATTGATGCGCGGCGGCAGCGTCCGGGCCTGCCGGTGCTGGTGCTCTCGCAGTACGTCGAGACCCTCTACGCCCGCGAGCTCATGGAGGACCGGCGCGGCGGGGTCGGGTACCTGCTGAAGGACCGCGTGCTCAACACCGAGCACTTCTTCGGCGCCATGCAGCAGGTGGCGGCTGGGGGCACCTGCCTCGACCCGGAGGTCGTCTCCCGGATCATGGGGAAACGCACGGGCCAGCCGCCGCTCGACAGGCTCACCCCGCGGGAGCTGGAGACGCTGTCCCACATGGCCGAGGGCAAGACGAACGCCGCGATCGCCAAGGCGATGTTCGTCACGGAGAAGGCCGTCGCCAAGAACGTCAACAGCCTGTTCGGGAAGCTCCGCCTGACCCCTTCCGAGGACGACAACCGGCGCGTCATCGCCGTCCTGCAGTACCTGGAGGCCTCCGACCCGGGCCCCGCGTCCCGCTGACCTCCAGCCGGCCGCCTATTTGTTATTACAAGCGCTTGACTTGGTCTTGCCATTGGGGTTGACTTGGTCCGACGACGGCGATGACGCTGCCGCAAGACGACGAAGGAGCCCGAAGTCTATGACTGACATCGAATACACACCCGGACCGCTCCTGGACGCCGCCCGGAACACCCCGACGGCGCTCTGGAACGACTCCTCCGACCTGGACGAACTACGCCAGTCCATCTCCTACGGCGGCGTCGGAGCCACCTGCAACCCGGTGATCGCCTACACCACCATCAAGAAGCACCTCGATGTGTGGGCCCCCCGCATCCAGGCCATCGCCGACGCCCACCCGACGTGGGGTGAGTCGGAGATCGGCTGGCAGGCCGTCAAGGACATGTCCCAGGAGGCCGCGAAGCTCCTCGAACCCGTCTTCGACGAGCACAAGGGCCGCAACGGCCGCCTGTCAGTGCAGACCGATCCCCGCTTCCACCGCGACGCGAAGAAGCTCGCCGACCAGGCCGAGGAGTTCCACAACCTGGCCCGCAACATCGTGGTGAAGATCCCCGCGACGAAGACCGGGCTGGAGGCCATCGAGGACGCCACCCGCCGCGGCGTGTCCATCAACGTGACCGTCTCCTTCTCCGTGCCGCAGGCCATCCAGGCCGCCGAGGCCATCGAACGCGGCCTGAAGGCTCGCGAGGCCGATGGGCATGACGTCTCCGAGATGGGCCCGGTCGTCACGATCATGGTCGGGCGGCTCGACGACTGGCTGAAGCACGTCGTCGCCCGCGACGGCATCTTCATCGACTCGTCGGCCCTGGAGTGGGCGGGCATCGCCGCGATGAAGCGCGCCTACGAGATCTTCCAGGAGCGCGGCTACCGCGCCCGGGTGCTGGCCGCGGCCTTCCGCAACGTCAACCAGTGGGCCGAGTTCGTCGGCGGCGATGTGGTGGTCTCCCCGCCGTTCAAGTGGCAGCAGATCATCGCCGAGTCCGACTACGTCACGCGGGAGCGGATCGCCGACCCCGTCAAGCCGGAGTACATCGCCGAGCTGGAGCGGATCGAGGACTTCCGCCGCGCCTACGAGCCCGACGGCATGACCGTCGAGGAGTTCGAGGAGTACGGCCCGACCCGCAAGACGCTGCGCCAGTTCCTGGCCGCCGACGCCGACCTCGACGCCCTGGTGCGCGACATCATCGTCCCCGCTCCCTGACCCCAGCCCCCGCGCCGGAGCACGGTGCGCTGGCCTTATGGTTTTGCTGGCCTTGTCCGCGTTTGCTGGCCTCACAACAGGCAAACGCGAATAGGGCCAGCGAACCGTCGATAGGGCCAGCACACCGGTGCCCTCTGGTCGCGTCCACCATTCCAGGAAGGAAACCCCATGCTGCGTATCGCAGTGATCGGTGCGGGCCGCATCGGCAAAGTCCATGCGGCCACCGTCGCCGCCCATCCCCAGGCCCAGCTCGTGCTGGTCTGCGACCCCGACATCGACGCCGCCCAGGCCCTCGCCGATCCGCTCGGGGCTCGGGCATCGGCTGACGCCGCCGATGCCTTCTCCGCCGATGACGTCGACGCGGTGGTGATCGGCTCCCCCACTCCCCTGCATGCCGAGCACGTCCTGGCAGCCGCCCGCGCCGGCAAGGCTGCGCTGGTTGAGAAGCCCGTCGCGTCGTCCGTCGAGACGGCCCGCGCGCTGGCGGACGAGCTGGCGACCTTCGAGCACCCACCGGTGATGGTCGGGTTCCAGCGCCGCTACGACCCGTCGATCGCCAAGGCGCAGCGGCTCGCGGCCGAGGGCCGGATCGGCCGCATCGAGCAGCTCACGATCGTCTCCCGTGACCCAGCGCCACCGTCGGCGGAGTACCTGGCTCAGTCGGGGGGTGTGTTCAAGGACATGACCATCCACGACTTCGACGAGGCCCGCTTCTTCCTGGGCGAGATCGTCACAGTCAACGCCATAGGGCAGAAACTCGACCCGGCGCTGGCAGAGGTCGACGACTTCGACGGCGCGGTGACGACGCTGCGCGCGAAGGACGGCTCCGTCGCGATCATCAAGAACACCCGCCACTGCGCCTCCGGCTACGACCAGAAAGTCGAGGTGTTCGGCTCTGAGGGCGAGCTGGTGGTCGAGAACCTGCGCTCCACGTCGCTGGTGATCAACGACGCCAGCGGATCAGCCACGCAGGAGGTCTACCTGGACTTCTTCCTGGAGCGCTACGCCGACGCCTATCGCGACGAGCTGACGGCGTTCATCGACGCCGTGAACAACGGTTCGCCGGTGACCCCGACCGTCGAGGACGGGGTCGCGGCGCTGGTGCTGGCCGAGGCTGCGGCGCGCTCCGCCCGCACTGGAACGACTGTGGAGGTTGAGAAATGAGAATCGCCGGAGCCCCCATCTCGTGGGGCGTGTGTGAGGTGCCGGGATGGGGCTTCCAGATGAGCCCCGACCGGGTGCTGTCGGAGATGGTGCAGCTGGGGCTGACGGCCACGGAGTTCGGCCCGCAGGGCTGGCTGCCGGTCGAACCCGAGGCCCGCGCAGCCACAGTGAAAGCCCACGGCCTCACCCCCGTCGGCTCGTTCTTCCTGGCCGTGATGCACGACCCAGGCCACGACCCGATCCCCGCCGTCAAGGCCGAGCTGGAGGCGTTCCGCGTCGCGGGTGGGTCGGTGCTGGTACTGGCCTGCGACTCTGGTCGCGACGGCTACGACGACCGTCCCGTCCTCGACGAGCAGGGCTGGGCGACGCTGTACCGCAATCTGGACCGGATCGCCGAGGTATGCGCCGAGGCCGGTGTCACAGCATGCGTGCACCCGCACTGGGGCACCATGATCCAAAACGCCGACGAGGTCGAACGCATCCTGGATGAGACCTCCGTCGGGCTGTGCTTGGACACCGGCCACCTGATGGCCGGCGGAGCCGACCCGGTGGACATCGTCCGTCGCCACCCCAGGCGGGTCGCGATCGTGCACGCCAAAGACGTCCACAAGGACCTCACCGACAAGCTCCTCACCGGAGAACTCACCTGGAGCCAGGGCATCAAGGCCGAGATGTTCGCCCCCATCGGCGACGGCGACGTCGACTTCGCCACCATCGCCGAGCTGCTGAAGGAAGCCGACTTCGACGGCTACTGGGTGCTGGAACAAGACATCATGATCGACGAGGACCCCGCTCCCGGCGAGGGCCCCATCCACAACGCCCGCACATCCTACGAAGCACTGAAGTCGCTATCAGACTAAGCCTCCAGGACGCCAAAGCCCTGGGTGGACCGGCTCCCCGGCCCACCCAGGGCTTTTCTTGTGGGTCAGGGCCGCAAGATGCGGAATCAGTTCTCAAGGTGCTTCCGCTGACAGTCAGCTGCTCATGCGGAGGGTAGGGATGGCACCAGTCAAGAAGTGGGGATAGCCCTACTGCTTTTCACTGCGATCTCGGCAAGGCTTGGAGTGTCCAATCCCCGTCTTCTGGAAGGAACGTCTCCCATGCCGCATCCGCTGTCTGCACCGGTCGCCCAGGGCACGAGGTGGAGCAGGCACCGCATCGTCCAGCGAGGTGTTGCGTCAGCGGTGACTCTGGCTGTGTTATTGGGCATCTGCGTCATAACCACCGTCCCGTTGCCCTGGTTGGGGGAGATCGCAGGCATCGGGGCAGAGCTGCCGATCGCCGGCCCCGACTGCTGGGTGAGGAGCCTCATCTCCCTGATAACCGATCCGGGCTCACTGGTGCTGCGTGGGGTGCGGGCTCTGGCTCTCTTCGGCGTGATCGGCACG
Organism: uncultured Propionibacteriaceae bacterium; assembly: GCA_936941515.1. Classification (GTDB taxonomy): domain Bacteria; phylum Actinomycetota; class Actinomycetes; order Propionibacteriales; family Propionibacteriaceae; genus Arachnia. The sequence goes on along the minus strand of CAKZJI010000328.1, from coordinate 153 downwards.
GTCCCCGCCGCAGCCGATCTACCATGGGCCATCCGTACCCGTGCCGGCACCCGGAGCATCACCGGCTCGGCGCTCCTACTCATCGTCCTCGGCGGCATCGCCTGGGCGACCCTGAGCTTCCACGTCCTCACCCCCGGCACCGGCTCCTGACCC
>CAKZJI010000327.1 GCA_936941515.1 uncultured Propionibacteriaceae bacterium | reverse complement strand
TAGTCGGCAATCAGCCAGCACCGCACATTCGTGACCCGCCCGATCCGGCCATCACGAATGAGCTGCCGGGCACGCTCAACAGCAGGGGTGTGGCGGTAGTTGAAGCCGACAGCGGTGACCAGGCCCGCGGCCTCAGCGGCCTCGGCAATCTCCCGCGACTCGGCAGCCGAGACACCCATCGGCTTCTCGATCCAGAACGGCTTGCCCGCGGCGACGGCGGCCAGGGCGATCTCGCGGTGCAGGAAGTTCGGGGAGCAGATACTCACGACGTCGACATCCGAGTCCGCCAAAAGCTCACGATAGTCGGCGTAGGCCCGCTCGAACCCAAGGGCCGCAACGGCCTCGTCGCGGGCCGCCGCCACGGGGTCGCAGGCGGCGATGAGACGCACCTCGGCCCCCAGCCCCTGATAGCGCTCCGCCAGGGCGCGGTAGCTGCGCGCGTGCAGCCTACCCATCCACCCGAGGCTGATGACCCCCACACCGATCCGCTTGCTCATGTTGTTCTCCCGACATCCGGGGGCCGGCCCCTACGGCGACCCACATGTCCGAACATACCAAGGGGCTCCTGTTGCGGCTCCCTTGCCAAACCCAAACCCCGGCCACCGGTTCGAGGACGGAAGCGACGCGGATCCTGCGATGGAGAAGTGATCCCGGATTGGGGCGAACCTACGAGCTTGTTCACAACCAGCAGGCCGAGCGCGAATTCCCTAGTTGAAGCGGCTCCCCTCCGGAAGCGACTACCCGGACGCAGTCTTCAGCGCCAGCCGGTACTGGCTTCCGTCAGGTGAGCGCAGCAGCCGCCGCTCGTCGATGAGGGCGCGCCGCAAGGTCACGGGGTCCTCCGTGATTGCGGCCAGCTCCTGGGTGATCTCACGCTCCGTCCACGTAGACCCTTCGTGCATGCAGTCGATGACGATATCGAAGAGCATGTCGCGCAGCGCCTGTTTTCGTGGCCAGCGCTCGACCCGACCGCTGGAGAGGCAGCTTCTCAGTCTCGGGATCTCCTTGACTCGCTCTTCGAACAAGGCAGTGTCCATGGGCCGCATCCTAGCTGGCGCGACCTCCGGGCAGACCGGATGCGGGATCCCCACCCATGGGACTCGAGCCACCGCACCCGCGGTCCTGCCACGGCGCATTGAGATTCACTTTCATCACACACATCAGTGCCCTCGGGCAATTGACAGGACATATGCTCGAATCTAGGCTGATTTGTGCCCAACGATGCGCCAGAAAGGACCTCCATGGCCGACAAGTCCCGCAACCCCGAGCCCCGGTACAACAAGCTGACCATCGGCGTCTGTCCTGACCAGTGGGGCGTCTGGTTCCCCGAGGATCCGGCGCAAATTCCGTGGGAGAAAGCCCTCGACGAGATGGCCGAGGCTGGTTTCTCCGTGATGGAGACCGGTCCCTTCGGTTACTTCCCCACCGACCCCACGCGCCTGGCCGAGGAGATGGGCAAGCGAGGTTTCCGCGTCGTCGCCGGCACTGGTTGGGGCGTCCTTCACAAGGCCGAGGCCTGGGCCGACACGGAGCGCACCTTCCGCGCCATCGGTGAGACCCACGCCGCCGTCGGCGCCGAGTACGTGGTGCACCTGCCACCGATGTTCCGCGACGAGCACACCGGCGAGTTCACCGACGTGCGTCACCTCGACGGCGAGGCCTGGGATCTGTACATCAACAACGCCAACCGGCTCGGCCGCATGATGAAGGAGGACTACGGCCTCAAGATGGTCCTTCACCCGCACGGCGACTCCCACATCGAGACCCGCGAGGACATCGACCGCATCTTCCAGGCCACCGACCCCGAGTACGTCGGTTTCTGCCTGGACACCGGCCACATCGTCTACGGCATGGCCGACAACACCGCCCTGATCCGCGACTACCCGGAGCGCATCTCCTACGTCCACATCAAGGCCATGGACCCGAAGCTCGTCAAACAGGCCCACGACGAGGACTGGCCGTTCGTGAAGGCCGTCAAGGCGGGCTGTTCCGTGCCGCCACCGGAGGGCGAACCCGACATGCCGAGCCTCGT
>CAKZJI010000326.1 GCA_936941515.1 uncultured Propionibacteriaceae bacterium | reverse complement strand
GCGCGCGCAGCAACGGGTTGAGGTCGGCGCAGTGGTCGGCGTGACCGTGAGTGACCAGCACGGCGTCGACGTCCTCGGCCTCGCGCGGGAGCTCGTACTCGCCCTCGAGGCCCTTGAGGCCCGCCGCGAGGATGACGGCGTACGCCAGGTAGGGGTTGCAGGCTGCGTCCGGGGCGCGATATTCAATTCGCGTGGAACTGGACTTCCCCGGGGAGAACTGTGGTATCCGGATGAGGGCCGAACGGTTGGAGCGGCCCCAGCAGGCGAAGGTGGGAGCCTCAGAGCCGCCCATCAGGCGTTTGTAGGAGTTGACCCACTGGTTCGTCACGGCCGAGATCTCGCGGGAGTGGCGAAGCAGCCCCGCCACGAACTGCCGCGCGGTCTTCGATAGCCTGTACTCATCCGCCCCGTTGTGGAAGACATTGTTATCGCCCTCGAAAAGTGACATGTGGGTGTGCATTCCGGTCCCGGGATACTCCGAGAAGGGCTTCGGCATAAACGTGGCATGGATTCCCTGGGTCACCGCCACCTCACGGATCACGACCCTGAAGGTCATGATGTTGTCCGCCATGGTGAGGGCATCCGCATACCTCAGGTCTATCTCATGCTGCCCTGGTCCTGCCTCATGGTGGCTGAATTCAACGGAGATCCCCATCTCCTCCAGCATCGTGATGGCATCCCGCCGGAAGTCCGTACCCTGTCCCATGGTGGTGTGATCGAAATATCCCCCATTGTCGAGGGGCACGGGAGGCTGCAGCTGACTCAGGAGGTAGAACTCGATCTCAGGGTGGATGTAGAAGGTGAATCCCATGTCTGCTGCCTTCCTCAGCGCCCGTTTCAGGACATAGCGTGGGTCAGCGAAGCTGGGAGAACCGTCGGGAAGCTCAATGTCGCAGAACATCCTCGCGGTGGCCTGCTGCGCCTGCCTCCATGGAAGCTCCTGGAACGTTGATGGGTCAGGATGCGCCACCATGTCGGCCTCATAGACCCGTGCGAAGCCCTCGATGGCGGAACCGTCGAACCCCACGCCCTCGGCGAAGGCGCCCTCCAGCTCCTCTGGGGCGATGGCCACTGATTTCAACGACCCCAGCACGTCGGTGAACCAGAGCCGGACGAACCGGATGCCGCGCTCCTCCATAGACCTCAACACGGATTCCGTCTGCCTATCCATGGCAGACAGTCTGCCGCACCACGCCAGGGTGTGATCCGATACCCGCATAATGAAAGGTATGGCAGAACCTGGCTGGTATCCAGACCCTGATGGCTCAGAGCATCCGCGCTACTGGGATGGTCAGCGCTGGTCGGAGCCAGCCTCAACGCCTGCCACCCGGTCTGGCCACAGGAGCTGGGGTGCGCTGGCGGCAGGTCTGGTCGCGGTGGCTCTCGTGGTGTCGCTGCTGATATTCCAGCCCTGGAGGAGCACCCCATGGGGCAGCACCCCAGTGGACACCAACTCAGCCCGGCCGACCGGCAGCCAGTGGAATGAGCTGGAGCCAACAGAGACGCCGAGTTCGCAACAGCCAACCGACGGTGCTGGCCGGCCGGTGGCCTGCCCCATAGTGACCGACCCGACCTTTCCCGATCCCCAGAACGGCTGGTTCGTCTCGGGAGGGATGAAATACCGGGGCGTCCCGGGGTGGATCGCTGGATCGGCGCGGACGATCGATTTCGCCACTGAGCGTTCCGGTCAGGAGCAACAAGTGGCTCGCAGGTGGGTCTCGGTCACTGCCATCGGCCAGCTCTCGAAGAAGGATTACAGCAGTGATCCGAACACTGCGGCACAGCAGCTGATCGACTGTCTGTCCACATCGTATTTCTACGAGGCCCTGGACCGGGTCGAGGTCCTGGAGAGCAACCCCCTCACCACCTCGGACGGCGTCTCAGGCTGGATGATCCGGGCGAATTTCTGGAACATACCCGACAGATACGAGGTGCAGGGCGACGAGGTGGTCGTGGCCGTCGTCGACCAGGGGGCCGCCGAGACGTTGACGCTGTTTCACTCCCAGTCGCGAATTGAGGACCCACAGGTCAAGGAGCTGGTCAAGGCCAGCCTGGACTCCCTCCAACGTGCATAGGCTTTCCCCTACGGCATCCCCACCAGAAAGCGGTTCTCGGCACCATGAGCCAACGCTTCTGGGTGATCATGATGCCTTGGCCCTACCATGTGACTCGTGTCAGCTCCAGGTTGGTATACGGATCCCCACGATGGCGGGATGCAGCGGTTCTGGGATGGCTCTGACTGGACCGAGCAGACGAGAGAGGCCGATCCTTGCAATACTGCGCCCCAGCCTTTGCGCCCTGAGCCTCCACAGCATCAGAGCAATCTTCGGTTGTGGGGTGCTGCCGGATTGGCGGCGGCGGTAATTCTCGCTGGTGGATGGTGGCTGGTGGTCCGGCATGATCAGCCGTCGGCGACAGCATCCGCCAGCGATGCTTCATCCCTCCCTAGCCAGCTAAGTCTTCCCTCCCAGCAGCTTCCCTCCCCCGAGGCCCCCGCCCCGGAGAGGCACCCTGAGTCTGCTCCGCCCGCAGACACCAGTTTCCACAACCTCGCCGTCGGCGATCGCATCCACGCCATCCCGGACTGCCCCAACACAGCCCAGGACGCCTCCGGGAAGGTGGGGGAGGATGGCAGGGTTCGTTCCGGGGAGACCGGCCTGTCATTTCCAATGATCGAGGGCTTCACCCCAGAGCCCATCAACTTCGGTTTCATCCACCAGGCGAACTCAATCAAGAAGGACTACAGCGAACTGGGCTGGGCCGCCACTGTCACCGTCGGTGCTCTGCGGCCGTCCGAGGGATTCAGCAAGGTCACCCCAAGCGCCGCCCGGGTCGTCGGATGTCTGCTGGCTAACAATACGCTGTATCCCGAGGGCTCAACCGCCGAGGTGACCAGCATCAGCTACCGCGAGGACAGGCAGGATGGCTGGCTCAACGTGCGAATCCCCGTCAGCGGAATCGCCAAGGTGACCGCAGACTACGTATCGGTGGCCACCCTTCTGAAAGACGACGTCATGCACGTCGCCCTGGTGATCACCCCTGATCACGACAAGACTGGCTACGAAACCGTGTGGAACACCCTGGGTCGGGGCTGACCAGTCAGGGCAGGCAATCCGACCCCATTAGACTATGAACCCGTGACTCCCGTTACCCCCTTCGCGGTCACCCCGCGGCTAGACGTTCCTGCCGGCATCACCCGCCCCGCTTACGTGGGCAGACGCGCACCAGAGCGCTACACAGGAAGCGATGTCCAGTCCCCCGAGATCATTGAGGCGATGCGTGAGTCGGGAGCCATCGCCTGTGAGGCCATGCACGAGGCCGGGCGCGCTGTCCGTCCGGGGATCACAACAGATGCGCTGGACAAGATCGTGCACGAATACATCCTTGACCACGGGGCCTATCCGTCCACACTTGGGTACAGGGGTTTCCCGAAATCATGCTGCGCATCCGTCAATGAGGTGATCTGTCACGGCATCCCGGATCTGCGTCCGCTGGAGGACGGTGACATAGTCAAGATCGACGTCACCGCCTTCAAGAACGGCGTGCACGGCGACAACTGCCACACCTTTCTGTGCGGCGAGGTGGATGAGGCCTCGCGGCTACTGACCGAACGCACCCAGGAGGCCATGAACCGGGCCATCAGGGCGGTGAAGCCGGGGCGTTCCACCTCCGTGATCGGACGGGTCATCGAGTCATACGCGAAGCGCTTCGGCTACGGAGTGGTGCGCGAGTACACGGGTCACGGCGTCCACACCGCCTTCCACTCAGGCCTGGTAATCCTGCACTATGACGAGCCCCGCTACGAGACCACGATGCGCCCCGGCATGACCTTCACGATCGAGCCCATGCTGACGGCTGGCTCCCCCGACTCCGAGGTCTGGGATGACGGCTGGACCGTGATCACCCGCGACGGGTCTCGCTGCGCCCAGTTCGAGCAGACTCTTGTCGTCACCGATACGGGAGCCGAGATCATCACCGCCCCACGTGATCAGTCGCCCGCCAGCTGATGGGATTCATGCCGGAGAGGGCAGCCTCAGGTACGCCGCTGCTCCAGTTCGACACCTACGGCGGCTGGTCCGTGCAGCGCCCCGAGTTCGGAACACTGGGACGTTTCTCACCGGACATGACCCGGCTTCTGCCCGACGGGCAGACGTTCGAACTCAAGCTACGACTGGACCGCGCCGCATACCAGCTCTACCGTGAGCTGGGAGCCACCCATGACCAGGCCCTCCACAACAGTCTGCTATGCGGCTCCTGGTCTGGACGGCACAACGCCCCAGGCCTCGGCGTCTGGGAGGCGGATCTCAAGGCACCCAGCTCGGACCGCGTCGAGCTGGTCGCCATGCTCTGGCCTGAGGACGACGATGCCTGGCCTCATGGCGAGATCAACTTCGTGGAGGGCCGGGTCGGGGACGGCACAACCATGACGAACCTGCACTGGCCGGATCCGGCGACGGGTGAGCCCGAACATGCGCCCCAGAGCGTGGCCATCGACGTGACTGCATGGCATCGCTACCGCATTGAGGTTGGCCGTGACCGGATTCGCTGGCTGGTGGACGATCTGCCCCACCGTGAGCTGGTGACAGATCATGCGCCACACGATGTGCGCATGCACCTCGTCGTCCAGTGCGGCGTCAATCCATCCATACGAGACGACTGGCATCCGGAGTTCGAGTGGGAGCAGCGGATCCTGTGGCGGCCGGTCAGCGCCCCATCCGCCGGAGATGCGACACCGTAAGGGACGAGTCGGCCTGTAAGCCGGAGACTCCCTGCAACTCACAAGAAAACCTTGTCAGCAAGCATTGAGACAGTTTCCTTGGGGCCTGAGAGGTCGAGCTGGGTCCCTCGGATCGCCTCTGCTGCCGGCTTCTATTCGGTCTTCATCAGTCGCCCACAGATGGCTGTAGGTCGACAGCGTCTCCGAGGCGTCCGCATGCCCCAGCCTGGCAGCCACCGCCACCGGAGACAGGCCAGCAGCAATCAGCCTGAATGCGTGGTAGTGGCGCAGCGCATGCCAGCCCTGGGGCCCGCGCAAACGGAGCCGCGACAGGCCTGTGCGCGCCGTTACGGCGCATTCAGTGCATGCTGTGATGCACTGAGTCGGCGGGTGCTGGGGCGCTACCCCAAGGCCGCCTGACGCAACCAGTGTCGCACAGCGCCTCGGCGATTCAGTCGACAGCGATGCCGCTCTCCTGCATCACCGACCGCAGGTACTGCTCCGCGCTTTCGATCCCGGTGCGGAAGTATGAGGCGTGCGTCACCTTCACCGTCTCGATGGAGTCCGAGCCGACAAGGACAATGTCATAAGTCGGGTCGTCCCGATGCTCCCTCTCTAGCCGCTGATACTCCGCGATGGCAGTGTCGACATCCGCCCCGAAATCCTCCTGCCGGACCAACCGTCCTTGCTCGCGATCAAACACAAGCAGGAAGTTCTTGATATCGCTCCTCTTAGCCGTCACCGTAATCACCATCCTTCATCATCGCAGCCCACGCAGCCTGGAACTCGTCGTCCGACACGCCTGTCAGTTCGCCACACTCGGCAGCCTCAAGTCTACGCGAGTACAGGAGCGCCCAGCGATGGAACGGAGTATAGCCGTCCTGCTTGTGGTTAACACCTTCTCGTGCTGAAAACTCCTCCACCACCACTGCCCAACGATGCATCGTCACGGTGCGGAGCTGCACCTCCACCGGGCGAACCTGGCCTTTGCCCTTCCAGTTGCAGATGAGATGCACTGCACGGTAGCCACTTTGGCGTGGTTCGCTCACATAGTCGATCACTTTGACGCCGTCTCGCCGCCGCTTCGCCACGACGGTCTTCTGGAATAGTCGCAGAATCTCTAGGTTCTCGACGACCACCCTGACCCCGCCGATGTCACGCATCCGCGCGAGGTTCATCTGCGACTCGCGCGCAGTCAGCTTCTCGATGATCGTTTGCATCCGTTTAAGGCGCTGTGTGACCTGCGCATCAACCCCTAGCTCCTGGGCATAGCGCCGCATGCCAATGTTGGCGTTCAACATTGGCCGTGCATGCGTCTGCCGATGTCGCTCGATGATCTCCAGGCATCGACTCAACTCATCCGGGGGGAGGTCGCCCCTGAGGATCTTGCGAAGCCTGCTGCCCGCTTTCTCCACTT
>CAKZJI010000325.1 GCA_936941515.1 uncultured Propionibacteriaceae bacterium | reverse complement strand
CCGATGTGTTCCAGGCGCCTGAGCCCCTGAGTCGCCTCCCTCGTCCGCGAGCGGAGATCGTCGAGGCAGTCTTCGTCGATCCAGCCCATCCGAAGCCGAACTGGGCCCCGCTCTTTGTTGAGCAGATCTTGCCCCGCATGGGCTGAGGGGCGTTGCAGATCCCCTGGCGTCGCGAGGGTTGCGTGATGGCCGTAGGTGAACTATCCTAGGGGAAAATAGATGATATCGGGTCGAGTTTCTGGGATGTCCAGAAATCTTGGAGGGCGCGCTCGTAGCCATCGGCAGTTGGACAGCGACGAGAGGCCCACTGCTCTCTGAGAGCCTGCGGGCAAGCCGCTGGCTGGGCAGCGTTGATAATCAATCAACATCTCCTGCGCTACAGAGCTGCATCTGAATTTTTCCAGAAACTATTTGCAACTTCGATAGATGGATATGTGTTGTCGGTTCATCTGTCGTGTCGAGCTCGGCAATCAATGAAAGGAGTGTCGAAATATGAAACAAAAAAACAAGAACAGGTTGATTGGTTCAGCTTCTGCCTTGGCCACTTCTTTGATCTTTATGGCAGGTGTTGTCTCTCCGGCCTCTGCTGATGACGGTTCCGATGCTGGGAATCCGACGGATCCTGTGGTGCACGAGATCTCGCCTGGATCCCAGGAGTCGGCAGAGGAGTTCTGGACCAAGGAGCGTCTTGAGGCCGCAGAGCCCATGGAGATGCCGACTGTGTCTCCTGAGGAATTGAATGAGGAATCTAGTGGCCCGGCTGAAGGTGGCGGAGGTGTCGTCACATCTGATCCGGTGGCGCCAGAGGCTGACCCGGGTGAGCGGCCGATGGGTGGCGATGCAACCACTGTCACCCGTGCCGTAGGCGCTGGTGATCAGACCGTTGCGGAGGTTCCTGTTCCGAGCACTGTGGGGCGGCTGTTCTTCACCACGCCGAGTGGAGGAAGCGGCAGCTGCAGTGCCTCAACAGTGGCTGGCGGTGACGGGACGAAGATCATCACGGCAGGCCACTGCGTCCATCCAGGCGGTGACGACAATGCCTCATGGAATGGAAACTTTGTCTTCATCCCCTCTTACTACAAGGGCTCTGCCCCTCAGGGCGCTTGGTATGGCAATCGAGTGGCGGCGTTCGTCGGCTGGAAGAGGGACAAGAACTTCCGCTATGACCAGGCCATCGTCAGTCTTGAGCGGAAGGATGGCCGCACCATCACGCAGGCAGTCGGGGCCAATGGTCTTGTTGGCGGAAATAGCGCAAACGTTTCAGGCAACCGAATCTGGGGTTATCCCTCC
>CAKZJI010000324.1 GCA_936941515.1 uncultured Propionibacteriaceae bacterium | reverse complement strand
AGACGCCGCCAGTCCGCGTCCCCCATCACCCCGTCTGCGACGCAGGCCACCGACCAGTTGATCGCGACCTTAGCCGGATTCTCCGGGTCGCGTCGCAGGCTGCGCCCGCGAAGCTGAACCACGGCACCGGGTGTGGTTGCGCTGGTCAGGTCCACCAGACAGTTGACGCCCGGGGCGTCCCATCCCTCCCCCAACAGCCCACGGGTACCGATCAAGAGTCTGGTGCCACCCATCTGGAAGAAATCGGTAACCACCGGCACCCACTGGCGGACATTCCAGCCGAGAACCCGCACCAGCCCCTCCTCCTCGGCGGTATCCAAGGAGTGCCCGGGGAGCCGACCCGCGGCGAAGTCCATCAGCGCCCGGGAGCTCGACGGGGTTCCCGCGACGACCCCAGCGGTGACGAGCAACGGTTCGAGGCGCTGCCCGACCGGGTTCTCGGCCAAGGCTTTCAGGGTCTGCCAGGCCGATCCCGAGTACGCGGTCACCACGTCGCACAGACCGTGTGACAGCGCGGCCGCCCGCTCGAAATCGCACACCACCAGGGCGCGCAGGTCAGCGCCGAGGTTCTCCTCCTCCAGACTTGCTATCTCGACCGCGGCGAGAGCCTTGGAAGCGCTGCGGGCCAGTACCCGGTCCATGGTGGAAGCGGCCGCGCTGATGCCCCGCCGGGTCCAGCGGTAACCGATGGAGGGAAGGATTTCCCGGACCTCCTGGATCAGGGCGCGGTCCCGCGGATCGGGGCCGTCGACCAGTGGAAGGAGCCACTGGTTGAGTACCGCCACCCAGTCCTCGATGCCGGGATCGCGTCGGTGACGCTCGCCGAACGCAACTCCGATGGGGGGTTCGGCGTAACCCGCGTGGGCGAGACGCAGCAGGGCATCGGTCAGGCGTTCATCCGTTGCCGCGAGTTCCTCCCAGGAGACGTTGGCCTGCAGCTTCGCCACCGCCTCGAAGAGTGGAACGCTCGCCCTGCCCGGGGCGCTGAGATGGGTGAGCAGTTCCTGGACCCGCACCTGTTGTTCTCCCAGCCAGTCGCGTTCAGCGGCGGTGGGGCTCGTCAGCCAGCTGAGTTCCTGATAGGGGACCAGGTCTCCGGCCGCCACCACTTGGGGAATGTTCGCGGAATATGTGATCTCGCCGAAGAGTTCGTTCTCCAGGGTGGCCTCCGCTCCGGTCAGAGCGGTTGCCGGGGTGGCCGTGAGACCCAGTACGACGGCGTCGGGCAACAGGCCGAGCACCTCGGCCAGCAGCCGGCCCCACGTCCGGAGCAGGTGATGGCATTCGTCCAGGACGATCATCAGGTTCTCCGTGGCTGCGAGTTCGGCCACCAAGGCTCTTCCGTTCGGGTGCAGACGAGCCAGCTGTGTGCTCCCACCGGAGTCGTCACCGAAATTGGCGAGCGCCTGATAGGTCAGGCAGCGAACCTCCGGCGCGGCGGCCTGCCACTGGCCGCGAATGGCGATGTTCGGACTGAAAATTACACCGGTGCGCCCCGACTCGCGGATCGCCCGCACACCGACCATGGTCTTGCCGGCACCCGGTGGCAGGACGATCCAGCCCCTGGAAACCCCCGCTGAGATGCTCTGACGCCAGGCATCGAGAGCCTCCCGCTGGTGCAACCTCAAGGGCATCAAGGTTCCGGAGTGCTCTCTACCCGCCCATCGATGCGCTGCTCCCCGGCCCGGCCCATGTCAGTCGATCCCGGCGTCGCGTTTCTCGGGAAGCAGGAAAGCGGCGCCCGCGGCCATCGCGAAGGAAACCGCGAAGACCGCGAAGGTGGTCACGATGCCGCCGCTGCTCATCAGCACCGGAACGAGCAGGGGCGCGATTATCGAGGCGAGCCTGCCCACCCCGGCCGCAGCCCCGGTACCGGTGCCGCGCAGCGACGTTGGATACAGTTCGGGGCCGATGGCGTACAGGGCACCCCACGCGCCCAGGTTGAAAAATGACAGAGCGCATCCGGCTGCAATGATCGCGCCCTCCGTTCCCGCGACCGCGAAACCCAGCGCGGAGAGGGCCGACCCTGCGAGGAACAGCGCCAGGGTCAGGCGGCGGCCGATGACCTCGATCAACCAGGCCGCCACGGCATATCCGGGTAGTTGGGCCAAGGTGATGATCAGGGTGAACTCGAAGGACTTGACCAGGGTGAAACCCTGTTTCACCAGCAGCGACGGAATCCAGATGAAGGCCCCGTAGTAGGACAGGTTGATGCAGAACCACACCAGCCACAACGCCAGGGTACGGCGCCTCAGCTGCTTGGAGAACAGGGTGGACCTGGTCGTCTCGATCGTCTCTCCCCGGTGCTTCGCGGCCTGCTCGGCGGTGTCGATCGTGGGACCGTCGTAGGAGGTTTTCGCCGACCTCTCGAAACGCCCGACCGTCACCTCGGCCTGCTCATAGCGTCCTGCGGTCTCCAGGTATCGCACGGATTCGGGTGTGCCGAGCCGGATCAACAGCGCCCACAGGGCCGGCACGGCACCCAGCGCGAGGGCCCAGCGCCATCCCTGTTCGGAACCGGCCACCACGAAGTACCCGATGATCGCCGACAAGATCCAACCCACGGCCCAGAACGCCTCCAACCAGATCACCACACGCCCCCGGATCCGCCGGGGGGCGAATTCCGAGATCAGGGTGGAGGCCACGGGGAGTTCAGCACCGAGCCCCAGACCCACCACGAAACGCAGCAGCAGCAGGACGGCCACCGAGGACACGACGGCCGTGGCCCCGGTCGCCACTCCGTAGACCAGGAGCGTGAGCGCGAACACGGAACGACGACCGATCTTGTCGGCGAGCAACCCGCCGAATGTGGCCCCCAGGGCCATGCCGACGAATCCGATCGAGACGACCCACGATTTGGTGGCGTCATCCAGTCCCCACTGCTGCCCGAGCGCGACGATGACGAAGGAGATCAGACCCACATCCATCGCGTCCAGGGCCCATCCGACTCCCGATGCGCCCAGTAATTTGCCGTGTTCGCGCGTCATGGGCAGTTTTTCCAGGCGTTCTGTCCTGGTCAGCATTTCACTTCTTCCTCCGAGTCGGAACAATGGGTGCCCGCCGAC
>CAKZJI010000323.1 GCA_936941515.1 uncultured Propionibacteriaceae bacterium | reverse complement strand
CCGTGGGGAAGGTGTCGTTGGAGGACTGGCCGCGGTTGACGTGGTCGTTGGGGTGCACGGGGGTTTTTGTGCCGAGTTCGCCACCGGCGAGTTCGATGGCACGATTCGAGATGACCTCGTTCACGTTCATGTTGGACTGGGTGCCGGACCCGGTCTGGAACACCACCAGCGGGAAATGATCATCCAGTCTGCCCTCAATGACCTCGTCGCCGGCCTTGGCGATGAGGTCCGCGATGTCTTGTGGAAGCTCCCCGAGTTCTGCGTTGGCGAGGGCCGCCGACTTCTTCAGGATCCCAAGGGCTTTGACCATGGGGCGTCCCCAGACGAAGGTCTCACGTCCGATGTCGAAGTTGTGGAGCGATCTCTCAGTCTGGGCGCCCCAGTACCGGTCAGAGGCCACTTCAATGGTGCCCATCGAGTCGGACTCGGTGCGGGTCTTCGCTGTTGCCATGGGAACTCCTTTGATCTGTTGCCAACGACTCAAGGGTATCGCCGATGATTCGAGGTCAGAGCAGCGGGTGCCATCACCATGAGAAACCAGGACCGTGAGTGGGTCAGCCGTGGGGAAGACGACGGGAACGGGCGCCCCACCGGCCGTCCTCCGTCCGCGAGACGACCAAATCCATGCCGAATGCCTCACTCAGGCGGGCATCGGTGAGCACTTCACCAAGGGGGCCGGCCGAGACTGCTCGTCCCCGGGACAGCAGCAGACAGTGGGTGGCTCCGTCGGGGATCTCCTCCACGTGGTGCGTCACCATCATGCTGGCAGGTGCCCCCGGGTCGAGGAACAGCTCCGTCAGGGTTGCGACCAGCGCCTCCCGTCCGGCCAGGTCCAGCCCGCTGGCGGGCTCGTCGAGGAGCAGCAGCTCCGGGTCCGTCATCAGAGCCCGGGCGATCTGCACACGCTTGCGCTCCCCCTCGCTGAGGGTTCCGAAGGTGCGATCTGCCAGGTGCCCGACGTGCAGGGCCTCCAGCAACCCATAGGCCCTGGCCTCATCGGTGTCGTCGTATTCCTCCCGCCATCGGCCCACGACGGCCCATGCGGCCGAGAGCACCACGTCAAGGACCCGTTCGCGAGCGGGAATCCTTTCTGCGATGGCGGAGGAGGTCAGGCCGATGCGGGGCCGCAACTCGAACACGTCGACGCGGCCCAGCTTCTCCCCCAGCAGCTCCACAGTCCCCGAGGATGGAAACAGATTCGCTGAGAGCACTGACAGCAGGGTGGTCTTGCCCGCGCCATTGGGACCGATCACCACCCAGCGCTCATCCTCACCAATGCTCAGGTTGATGGCGTCCAGCAGGATCGCGTCGCCGCGCCTGAGCGTCACATCTTCGAGTTGCGCCACTGCTGCCATGTGGCTCACGTTACCGCGCCTCAGGCTCCCGTCGAGTGAAGCCCGCCGTCAACGTGGATCATTTCACCGGTGGTTGCGGGGAACCAGTCGGAGAGCAGGGCCACGACGGCCTTCGCGGTGGCGGTGGCGTCCTTGGGGTCCCATCCAAGCGGGGCCCTCTCGTCCCAGATCTCGTTGAACTCCTCCGCGCCGGGGATGGCCTTCTTGGCGATGGTGTCGATGGGGCCGGCGGCAACCAGGTTGGAGCGGATGCCCTCTGGCCCCAGATAGCGGGCCAGGTAGCGGCTCGCAGACTCCAACCCAGCCTTCGCGACACCCATCCAGTCGTATGCAGGCCAGGTGACGCGAGCGTCAAAGGTCAGGCCGACGACGGAGGAGCCCGCCCGCAGCAGCTCACGGCAGGCCACGGCCAGCGACACATAGGAGTATGTGGAGGTGTTCAGGGAGATCCCGACATCCTTCCACGTGGTCTGCAGGAAGGCCCCGCCGAGCGCCCGCTCGGGGTTGGCAAAGGCAATGGAGTGCACGATGCCGTCCAGGTGGTCGAAGTGTTCACGAAGCTGTCCCGGCAGGGCAGCCAGATGATCGGGATCGGTCACATCCAGCTCCAGCACAGGAGGAACGACATCCATGCGGTTCGCGACGCGACGTGTCAGCCCCACTGCCCGCGGCAGATTGCTGATGACGACGTTCGCTCCCTCCGCCTGGGCGATCTCCGTCACCCGGTAGGCGATGGAGG
>CAKZJI010000322.1 GCA_936941515.1 uncultured Propionibacteriaceae bacterium | reverse complement strand
CACCGGATACTTCAAAGAAGCTGTTCCGACGGTCAAGAACTACGTCCGGTCCTTTGAGGACTACGACTACATCGTCGGCCCCTCCGGGTCCTGCATCGGCGCGGTCCGGCATCAGCATCCCATGCTTGCTGAGCGGGCGGGGGACCGGAAACTGAAGCAGGCATCCGAGGAACTGGTCAAACGGACCTACGACTTCACGGAATTCCTCGTGGATGTTCTCGGTGTGACGGATGTCGGTGCCTACTTCCCCCACCGCGTCACCTACCACCCGACGTGTCACTCCGTCCGGGTGGCGCACGTCGGAGATCGGCCTTATCAGCTGCTGAGAGCTGTCCGAGGCATTGACCTCGTGCCGCTCAACGGCTCTGACCAGTGCTGTGGCTTCGGTGGCACATTCTGCGTGAAAAACTCCGATGTGTCGGTCTCCATGGGTGGTGACAAAGCCCGCAATGTCATGGATACCGGCGCCGAGTACCTCGTCACTGGCGACAACGCCTGTCTGATGCACATTGGCGGCATCATGCACCGCATGAACGCGGGAGTGAAGACGATTCACCTGGCTGAGATCCTGGCGAACACTGAGGAGGTGACGGCATGACCCTGATGCATGAACGCCTGACGCCTGCCCCGCCCCGCGGCACCTACCTTGGGATGCCTGCCTTCCCGAAGGCCGCCAAGGGGGCCCTGCAGAATCAGCAGCTCAGAAAGAACCTGCGCCACGCCACCACCGTCATCCGCAGCAAGCGAGCCACCCGCGCCTCAGAGGTCAGCAACTGGGAGGAACTGCGTCGAGCCGGTGAGCAGATCAAGAACCGTGTCGGCCGTCACCTGGACCATTACCTGATCCAGGCGGAGAGGGCCATGACCGAGGCCGGGATCAAGGTCCACTGGGCTCGTGATGCGGAGGAGGCCAACCGGATCGTCATCGACATCGCGCGCTCCAAGGGAACCCAGGAGATCGTCAAGATCAAATCGATGGCCACCCAGGAGATCGATCTGAACGAGGCGTTGGAGGATGCGGGCATCGCCGCCTGGGAAACCGATCTGGCAGAGCTGATCGTTCAGCTTGGGCACGACCGGCCATCTCACATCCTCGTGCCGGCCATCCACCGAAACCGTTCCGAGGTGCGGGAGATCTTCAAGAAGGAGATGGGGCTCTGGGGCGCGCCCGCCCCGGATGGCATCAGCGACAACCCTCCAGAGCTGGCGGGCGCTGCCCGGACCCATCTGCGTGAGAAGTTCCTGCGCGCCAAGGTGGCGGTCTCCGGAGGCAACTTCATCGTCGCTGACACCGGCTCCCTGGTGATCGTCGAGTCTGAGGGCAACGGCCGGATGTGCCTGACCCTGCCCGAGACCCTGATCTCGGTGGTCGGCATTGAGAAGCTGGTTCCCACCTTCGAGGACTTGGAGGTCTTCCTGAGGCTGTTGCCGCGCAGCTCCACCGGTGAGAGGATGAACCCCTACACCTCCATCTGGACGGGGGTCACCCCGGGCGACGGCCCTCAGGACCTGCATGTCGTCCTCCTCGACAACGGGCGGACCAAGGTGTTGTCCGACCCGGTGGGTCGTGAGGCGCTGAGGTGCATCCGCTGCTCAGCCTGCATGAATGTGTGTCCCGTGTATGAGCGGGTGGGTGGCCACACCTACGGCTCGGTCTATCCCGGACCGATTGGGGCCATCCTCACCCCGCAGCTGCGCGGGGTTGCCTCGAACGTGGACAAGTCCCTGCCCTTCGCCTCCAGCCTCTGTGGGGCCTGCAATGATGTGTGCCCCGTGAAGATCCCCATCTCCGACATCCTCGTGCACATGCGGAATCAGGTGGTGCAGAAGAAGACGGCGCACCGTCCCACGGTCGAATCCACGATCTTCAAACTGCTGGGGTGGGTCATGGCGCGCGGCCGCAACCTGGCCTTCGTGCAGTTCTTCTCACGGCTCGTCGGGAAGATGTTCAAGAGGCGAAGCCACTTCGGGCCGCTGCCGTTCCCCGCCTCGGCATGGAGCCGGGCTCGCGATCTGCCAGTCCCGCCAGGGGAGTCGTTCCGCGCATGGTGGCAGAGGCGAGAGGAGGCTTCCAAATGAGCGCCCGTGAGGAGATCCTGTCTCGGATCCGGAAGGCAACCCAGGACGTCCGTGACAAGGACCCGGTCAAGGATGTGCCCGTGACGTGGGCATACAACCAGCCCACGCCGCTGGAGGATGTGCTGGAGACCTTCGTTGAGAACATTCTTGACTACAAGGCCAGGATTGTTCGCACACCTGCGAGTGGCACGCCCGGCGCCATCGTCGCAGCGCTGCGGGAGCTCGGGGCGAAGAGCGTTGTGGTTCCCGACGGGGTCCCGTCCCATTGGGTGCAGGCCGTGGCCGATGCCGGCTTGGAAGTGGTCCGTGACGAGGGTCTGAGCCATCAGCAGCTGAACTCCATTGATGCGGTGCTGACCGGCTCGGCGGTCTCCATGGCTGAGACTGGGACCATCTGCCTCGACCATGCTGAGGATCAGGGACGCAGAGCTCTGACCCTGGTTCCCGACCGGCATGTCTGTGTGGTGCGCGCCGGCAGTGTGGTCTCTGATGTTCCTGAAGCCGTTCATCGGCTGCGAGCCTCCATTGATGCAGGACGGCCCTGCACATGGATCAGCGGTGGCTCTGCCACCAGTGACATCGAATTGTCGCGGGTGGAGGGAGTCCACGGGCCACGTCAACTGTTCGTCGTGCTGGAAGACAACTGAACGCTTGATCGGCAACCGCCTGAGCCCCTGCGGGGGCAGGCGGTTGCCGCCTTTGTTGCCTTGTTGGCAGTGCTGAACTGTGCTCTGGGCCCAGACCTGGCTAATCTGTCATTCGTGAACAACGGATCACGAGTGGTGGCCATCGGGAACTTCGATGGGGTCCACCTGGGCCATCAGCGGGTGCTTCAGGCGGAGCGGGGCTCTGGAGAGCTGGCCGTCATCACTTTCTGGCCCCATCCTCTGTCGGTGCTGGCACCTGCGCAGGCGCCGAAGCTGCTCACGGATCTTCCGGGGCGGATTGATTTGCTCAAACAGGCTGGGGCCGGGCAGGTCCGGGTGGTGAGGTTTGACGAGAGGGTGGCGGCCATGAGCCCAGTCGATTTCGTCGAACGATTCGTGGTGCCTCTTGCGCCCCGGGTGGTCGTGGTGGGGGAGAACTTCCGTTTCGGGCATCGCGCGGCGGGTGATGTGGAGGTCCTCCGGGCCCTGGCCGCCGGTCGATTCGAGGTTCGGTCCCTCACGCTGGCTGAGGTGCAGGAGGAGACCACCTGCTCAACCCTGATCCGGGAAGCTCTGGACAGGGGAGATGTGGGTTTGGCCGCTCAACATCTTGGTCGGGACTTCCGGTTCAGCGGGGTGGTCGTCGTGGGGGATCAGCGGGGGCGAGATCTCGGGTTCCCCACAGCGAACCTCATCGTGGCTCCCGAGCTGGCTGTGCCAGCTGATGGGGTCTACGCGGGGTGGCTCACGCCCGAGGATGGGCCGCGGCTGCCGGCGGCGATCTCGGTGGGGTCGAACCCAACCTTTGAGGGAACCGACCGCCGAGTGGAAAGCCATGTGCTGGACCGTAAGGATCTGGAGCTGTACGGGGTCCAGGTTGATGTTGACTTTGTCTCACGGCTTCGTGGGCAGGTGCGTTTCGACGGCGTGGGGGAACTGGTTTCCCAGATGGAGCATGATGTTGTCGACTGCCGTCGCATTCTGGGGCTTGCATAATGGCCGGCGGTGACGTAGGAGACCGGGGTCTTCTCGGTCAGTAGGCCGTCAGGGATTTCTTGTAGATCGCATAGTGTTTGCTGCGCTCGACGCCGTGGGCGACTTGGGGCACTTCGGCATCAGCGACGAACAGATGATCCCCGGTGGGCAGGTAGTC
>CAKZJI010000321.1 GCA_936941515.1 uncultured Propionibacteriaceae bacterium | reverse complement strand
ACGAATTCGCGGCCCTTGTGGCGCACGACACCCAGCTTGGGCACCAGCGTGGTGAAGGCATAATCGCCCACCTTCGCCTGTGCGTTGGAAACCGCGTTGATGAAGGTCGATTTGCCCGCATTGGGCAGGCCGACGAGGCCGACATCGGCGAGCAGCTTGAGCCGCAGCCACACCCACGCCTCGGCGCCTGGCCAGCCGGTGCCGTGCTGGCGCGGCGCGCGGTTGGTCGAGGTCTTGTAGTGCAGGTTGCCGTAGCCGCCGTCGCTCAGCGCCTGCGCCAGCGTCGCGCGCGCCTCGGCCTTGGCGTCCATGCGCTCGTGATAGCGCTCGCGGCGCTGCGACGTCGTGCGCCGCGGGTTGAGGTCCAGGCGCGGGTCGGTGCCACGCGGCGCGGTCATGAGTTCCGCCGCCGAGGAAAGCGAGGGGTGCCAGTCGAAGACGATGCCGTCGCCGCCCCTGGGTCAGAGGCAGAACGGAGCATGACCGGGAAACGACGGTGGCGGCCACCTTCTGGCCGCGCGGCGCTGAGGGTGTCTCCGAAGAGATAGCCGATTGACTCGTTCTCAAGCACATAGGGAATCTCGAGGTCAGTGCTGACCACGTTCCAGTTGGACGCGGTGTACATTTCTGCGTCAGTCAGGCGC
Organism: uncultured Propionibacteriaceae bacterium; assembly: GCA_936941515.1. Taxonomy (GTDB): domain Bacteria; phylum Actinomycetota; class Actinomycetes; order Propionibacteriales; family Propionibacteriaceae; genus Arachnia. Next base: position 3,233 of record CAKZJI010000321.1, on the reverse strand, counting down.
TTTTTCGAGACGGCGAAGCCCAAGACATCCGCTTGCGGCATCAACTCCGGCGGAGCCAGGAAGGAGGAGCCAGCCAAGGCTGCGCCGCCAACAGCATCCCACCGTGACTACGACGATCAATGAATGTCATGTGCCCTCCATGGATTTCAACGAGGAGTAGAAGTTGCTCAACCCTATCCCTCGACAGGGTCACACCCCTGAGGCTATTGAGACTCCGCTGGACCCGAGCTCCCTCAGAAGGTTTAACACACAATAACATCGCCACAGCACGCTTTGCGACATCAAATCTAGGGTGTGCGATTAATTACCCTAACAGCATGTCATAAAGTTGGGGCAACCGAATGACTGACGCAAGCCCTAGGGTTTGCCCTTCCGGCCTCCGGCACGGACTTTGATAGAGATCAAAACTACTGCGAGAGTGAGGGTAAGCGCTATGACCGCAGCCCACCAGACCACCGAAAGACTATGCAGCGTAATGCAAAGCACAAACTGGACGACGGCGCTGGAAATCACGGTGGCTCCCACTGGGACGGCAGTCATGCTGGAGCGGCGATAGTTCGACATGATGACGGCACGCTGCGCGCCGAGCCCTCGACGGGCCTGCCATGAACACCAAACAGCAACTCCGCCGAACACCAGCCAAAGGAGCCCCAGAGTCAAGGTGAAGGACAGCTCAGTTGAGGCCCTGACATCTGAATCCAACGCGCTGACCCCGCGTGAGGCGAGCCCGCCAAGCACAATGATGATGATCTCCACGAAGATGAGGAATCCCAGCGGTCTGTAGACCTTGCTGCCAAGTTCATGCATCCCAGAGGCGAGCTGTTTATTGGTTGGATCGACGGCAAGGGCCGCTGCAAGAGTCGCACTCGCTTCTCGGAGGTGAGCTGTGCCGTCAGCCATTTTCGCCTGCAGCTCCAGCGCTCCAGCGTGATCGGGCTCCAGCGACAGCGCCTCGTTCACACGAGCCTGCGCCTGTTTCACGCTGTAGGTACGCTCCAGCTCAGCGACGATCACATACACGGACGCGTCCTGAGGCGAGGCCTTAAGAGCCTCCCGGGCCAGCTCGCGGCATCGCTTACGCCCGGCACCGCACCAGCGTTCAGCCAAGGCGAGATGGGCGAGGGCCATGCCGTCACCAGGATCAAGCTCTACCACCCGACGCATGAGGTCCCGGCGTTCATCCCACGTGGGCGCCAACTCCGCGGCCTTGAAAGCAGCCCCAGCGTATTCCGGCTCAAGGGCCAGCGCCTCATAAGCCTCACGACGCGCCTCGTCCGCGCGTCCGAGATCGTTCAGAGCGTATGCGAGCACAAGATGCGCCTGCGCCGAGCCGGGAAAGTTTGCGCACAGGCTTCCGGCCTCCTCAAAGGCCTGGCGATAGCGGCCCATCTGCCGCAGCAGCGCGAACCGCTGCAGGCGACGCGCATAGTCTGCCTGATCCGGCACCTCACCGGATGCATAGCTGGTCACAGCAGCTTGCGCGCTGCCATGTAGCGGCGCAGATCATCGTATTCACCATCGTTGTTCGCATAGGCGACGACGTTGCGGGCACTCGAAAACCACGCACCACAGCTGGGACGGCTCCGGCGAAGGGCTTTCTGCAGATCACGCATGGTGATCATCCTGACCTCTCCGGTGCGCATCGAATCAGCCAGCGCAGCCTCCGTCGCCTGCTCACAGGCCCCGGCGATGTCAGCGCCCGTGAGTCCATCGGAGTTCTTTGCCAGCCAGCCGAGGTCGATTCCGGAGATGGGCCGGTGTTTAAGATGGTGTCTGAAGATCGCGTACCGGGCGTCCTCATCGGGAGGCAGCACCAGAACAGATCGGTCAAACCGGCCGGGACGGCGCAGCGCAACATCAAGGTCCCACGGCCGGTTGGTGGCGGCCAATATGTACACGCCCTCGTTGTCGGCGCCGACTCCGTCCAACTCGGTGAGGAATTGAACGGTTGTGTTTCGCGCCACCTGGCCGGCGCTGGTCTGACGCCGCATGCCGATGGCATCGAGTTCATCGAAGAACAGGACGATCGGCGCCCGTCGCCGGGCCATGAGAAAAAGCTCGTGCATGTTGCGCTCCGACGCCCCGGCGTACATATCCAGGACGTCAGCGACGGTGACGCTGAGGAAGGAGGCCCCCATCTCTCCGGCGATGGCACGGGCGATGAAGGACTTTCCACAACCGGGCGGGCCGTACATGAGCAGGCCGCCGCCCAGGGACTTGCCGAATGCCTTGCGCAGCTCTGGATGGCGCAGGGGCCCGAGGAATTGCAGCTCGATCGCGCGTTTGACCTCGGTCATTCCGCCGACGTCACCCAGTGTGAGCGGGTTCTTCTCGACGTCCCAGACCTCCTCGGGCGGCGCGGGAACGTCCTCAGCGGTCGTGAATGCCGGGGCTGGGCCGTTGAGGTCCACCTCGGCACGTCGCCAGTCGAAGGGCTCCGAGGCTGAGGCATCGGGGGTCTGCGAGGGCTTGAGGGGTTCAAGGGACTCCGCTGGAGTGCTGGCCCGGGCCAGCAGCGAGAGCGCCTCGGCGTGGGCGGGCTCCTCCGTCAGAATCAGCGCACAGTGCTGCACGGCCTCACGATTGCGTCCTGCTTTGAAGAGCTGGTCGGCCAAGTGGAGCCGCAGGACAGCATCGCCGGGATTCGATGAGACAGCACGTTGAAGCGCTTCGAGCACCGCATCTTCCATCTGTCACCTTTTCTGACGCCGAGTCCCCACCATCGTAGTGTGCCCGGGTTGAAGGATCTGGCAGGTCACGAGCCTTCTGGGGTGGTGCGGGTTTTCGCAGGACGTCGGCCGCCCCGTCGCTGGTTTTCCCACTCAGGTCCCGGCGCAGCTCCGGCGGCAGCGCAAACGTGAGGTTCTCCTCCATGAGGCGCTCCTCCTCCGCCTGCGTGAACCCCCGCTCGGCCAAGAGATCCAGCACCTGCTGCACCAACTCGTCAGGCACCGACGCCCCTGAGGTTCAGACCGATGACCTCGACGCCCTCCAGCTATTCCGGCTGGATCTCGGAGGCGTAGTCGATGCGCTCCGACCGCTTGGCCTCACGATGCACTTTCGACACCAGCGGGCACATGGCATCAATGGATTGCGTTCCACTCTATCCGCCTTCCCCAGGAAGGTTATTTAGCAACCATTGAAAAAGATTCCGAAGATGGATTTGATGGCGGTTGCGAAAGCCGGATAGGGGTTGACGGCAGATAGAGGTTTATTCATGGGTGTAATTAACA
>CAKZJI010000320.1 GCA_936941515.1 uncultured Propionibacteriaceae bacterium | reverse complement strand
GCGCTATTACCAGATCGCACGCTGCTACCGAGACGAGGACTTCCGCGCCGACAGGCAGCCTGAGTTCACGCAACTGGACATTGAGATGAGCTTCGTCGATCAGGAGGATGTGATCGAGCTCGGGGAGGCGCTCATCAAAGAGGTCTGGGCCGTTCAAGGCATTGAGCTGCAGACGCCATTTCCACGTCTGACCTATGCCGATGCCATGAACCGCTACGGCTCCGATAAACCCGACCTGCGTTTCGGTGTGGAGCTGACCGAGCTGACCGAAGTATTCGCCACTACCCAGTTCCGGGTGTTCAAAGCCCCCTATGTCGGCGCCGTGGTCATGCCGGGCGGCGCCTCGCAGCCGCGCCGCCAGTTCGATGCCTGGCAGGAATGGGCGAAGCAGCGTGGTGCCAGGGGCCTGGCGTATGTCACAGTCTCAGAATCCGGGGAGCTGGGTGGGCCCGTCGCCAAGAACCTCTCCGCGATGGAGCTGGCCGCCCTGTCCGAGCGCACCGGTGCGAAGCCGGGGGACTGTATCTTCTTCGCAGCCGGGGAGCGCACCGCCTCCCAGAATCTGCTGGGTGCTGCACGCGCGGAAATTGCCCGCCGCTGTGGCCTGATTGACGAGAATGAGTGGAGCTTCCTGTGGGTGGTGGACGCGCCTTTGTTCAAACCGGCCTCGGAGGCCAAGGCCGAGGGTGATGTCGCTGTCGGTGAGGGTGCCTGGACCGCGGTTCACCATGCCTTCACATCACCCAAGCCAGAGTGGCTTGCTACTTTCGACGAGCATCCGGGGCAGGCGACGGCCTATGCCTATGACATGATCTGCAACGGCAATGAGCTGGGTGGTGGCTCCATCCGCATCCATCGCCGTGACGTGCAGGAGCGGGTGTTCAAGGTGATGGGGATCACGCAGGAGCAGGCGAGTGAGAAATTCGGCTTCCTGCTGGAGGCCTTCTCCTTCGGTGCCCCGCCGCACGGGGGGATCGCATTCGGCTGGGATCGGGTCGTCACCCTGCTCAGCGGGGCCGAGTCGATTCGGGAGGTGATCGCCTTCCCGAAATCTGGAGGCGGATTTGATCCGCTGACCGCGGCCCCTGCCCCAATCACCGCGCAACAGCGCAAGGAGGCTGGAGTCGACGCCACACCACGGAGCGACAAGCCGACTCAGCAGGCCTGAGGCCGCCCGCGCCCCGTCACAGAGTGAACTTGATCTGCCGTGGCCTGGCGATCACCCACAAGGAGATGGTCGCCAGGACCGCGCAGACCAGCATCGACCACGCCATGGGGGCTGCCGAGGTCAGTGCGAACTGACCGATCACCGGGCCGACGATGGCTGCCATGGTCATGTTCAACGCACCCATCAGCGATGCCGCGACCCCCGAGTTCTCCCTGTGGTTCTGCAGGGCGAGCACCTGAGCCGCCGGCATGCAGCAGCCGAAGGTGAGGGTGAAGGAGAACATCGCGGGCACCAGGGGGAGATATCCGCCGCGCAGGGCGTCCAGCCCCAGCAGCGCCGATGCTGCCAGAATCATGCCGGCTGTGCCGGCCACCAGGATCCACTGTGGACCGAAACGCCGGGTCAGACGGCTTCCCAGCTGCACGCCGGCGAAGACCCCGACGGAACACACCGCGAAGACCATGCCGAACTGGGTCTCGGATAGGCCGAAGGTCTCCTGCAGCAGCAGTGAGGAGGTCGAGATGTAGGAGAACAGCCCCGCGAAGGCGAATGAGGCCGTCAGCCACACACCGACGAACAACCGATCCCCCAGGACATGCGCATAGGCGGCTCGAAGCTGCTTCAGCCCACCGCGGGTACGTTCCTCAGGCGGGCGGGTCTCCGTGATCAGAAGCCAGACCAGCGCCACCAGGACCGCTCCGTATGTGGCCAGCGCCCAGAACACGCCGCGCCAGTCCATCAACGTCACCATCCAGGAGCCGATCAGCGGCGCGATGATCGGCGCCAGCCCGTTGATCAAGGCCAGGCGGGACAGCATCACGACGAGACGGTGACCGGAGAACAGGTCTCTGGCCATCGCCATCGCGACGACAGCACCCCCGGCTGCGCCGATGCCCTGCAGCGCCCGCATCGTCGTCAGGAAGTGAACGTTCGGCGATATTGCCACCATGACGGAGGCGAAGACGTGCAGCGTCGCCGCGATCAGCAGGGGATGGCGGCGGCCGAAACGGTCGCTCAGGGGACCTATGATCAGCTGCCCGAGCGCGAAGCCGACTGTGGTGGCCGACAGGGTCACCTGCACCTGTGGGTCGGTGATGTCAAGGTCGGCTTTGAGGGCTGGAAAGGTCGGCAGGTACAGGTCGACGGTGAATGGACCGAGCCCAGTGAGCAGTCCGAGAGTGACGATGGTGGCCACCCGTCGGCGTGTGCTGAGCTGGTCACCGAGATGATGAGACATTCTTGTGACTCCGCAGCGGATGAGGTGCGAACAGCGGACTGAGTTTATGCCAACAACCGGGACGCATCCACACCTCACTACAGTTGGGGCCGTGGACTACGACTTGTTCGGCAACCCGGATCCGGCTCCGCCCCGCAGCGGCGGCTCACTGGGCGATGCTCGGCTGGAGGGCGCTCCCCTGGCAGTGCGGATGCGGCCCACGGAGCTGGAGGAGATCGTTGGCCAGCAGCATCTTCTCACCCCAGGCTCACCGCTTCGCAGGCTCGTCGCGGGCCAGCCGATGAGCGTCTTCCTGTGGGGGCCGCCGGGGGTTGGCAAGACGACGCTGGCCGCTATCGTCTCCCGAGCTTCGGGGGCACGTTTCGTGGAGCTCTCGGCTGTGACGGTGGGTGTGAGGGAGCTGCGTGGCGAGCTAGATGCCGCCCGCCGTGAGCTGGAACGCGGTCGCTCCACCGTCCTGTTCATCGACGAGGTCCACCGGTTCTCGAAGACCCAGCAGGATGCTCTGCTGCCCGCCGTCGAGAACCGCATCGTCACTCTGATTGCAGCCACCACCGAGAACCCCAGCTTCTCAGTGATCTCCCCGCTGCTGTCCCGGTCCCTGCTGCTGCGCCTCAAGCCTTTGACCGACGAGGACGTCGCGGCACTCGTGGACAGGGCACTGGCGGACGATCGTGGGCTGGCGGGCAGCATTGCCCTGGAGGATGCGGCTCGCGATGACCTCGTCAGGCTTGCGTGCGGAGACGCACGTCGGGCGTTGACGTACCTGGAGGAGGCCGCGGCTTCCGCTACCGCCCTGGGCCTGGAGATGATCTCGTCCGAGGTGCTGATGCAGGCGGTGGATCGCGCCGCTGTGCGGTATGACCGCGATGGCGATCAGCACTACGACGTCATCTCGGCATTCATCAAGTCCATCCGGGGCTCGGATGTGCAGGCGGCGCTGCACTACCTGGCGCGGATGCTGGAGGCGGGGGAGGATCCAAGATTCATTGCGCGACGTCTGATGATCCAGGCCTCGGAGGACATTGGCATGGCTGCCTCCGGCGTGCTGGCGACCTGCGTCGCCGCAGCCCAGGCAGTGCAGCTGCTGGGCATGCCTGAGGCCCGCATCACCCTGGCCCATGCCACGGTTGCCGCCGCGACTGCCCCGAAGTCGAATGCCGCCTATGTCGCGCTGGAGGAGGCCATCGGAGACATTCGGGCGGGCCGGGGAGGGCCTGTCCCGCCGCATCTGCGCGACGCCCACTATGCGGGAGCCAAGGCGCTGGGGCATGGGCAGGGGTATGTCTATCCCCATGACCTGCCGTCGGGGATCGCAGCTCAGCAGTACCTGCTGGACGACATGAAAGAGGCCC
>CAKZJI010000319.1 GCA_936941515.1 uncultured Propionibacteriaceae bacterium | reverse complement strand
CAAGCCTGCCGGGCCGAGCAGGATCCCCCCCAAGAGCTCGCCGATGACCGTCGGCAGACGCACGGCCTGGGCGATCAGTCCGCAGAGCCTACCGATCACGATCACGAGGGCTGCGGCCATCAGCCAATCCATCGCTGAACCTCCGAATATTGCGGGGAGCGCATCTGGCTGCCGTGACCGTACACGCCGGGCACTCAGGCCGGGCGGCGCAGGGGCGCCAGTGCGAGGTCTATGAGCGAGCTTTCCACGAACAGCGCCTCCCAGCCTCCGCCGCCACGCTCCGGTGACACCCACTGCTTGGTGAACAGATCTCGAGCCGCGGGATCGACGCGGGCGCGGAAGCCCATCAAGTTGTAGTAGGTAGCGATGTCACGCAGGTGGATCAGCCAGTGGATCCGATCCGACTGGTCAAAAGCCTCTTCGTAGAGGTAGATCGTGGCGATCCCGTCTAGCGTCCGGTTCCAGCTCTCAGCCAGACCTCGAGCGAAGGCGCGGCCCTCACCTCGGTTGGCGTAGGTAAATTGACCGGTGCGATGCATGATGAGGCCCGCGTTCGCGGTATCCAGCGGATGCACCTGAGTGGCTTGGTCGGCGGCTGTCGGGACTGCAAAGCGCTCTACCGGCTCGCCGTCGATCTGCACGACGCTGCGGATGCTCTCCTCGGCCGTTCCATACATGCCAAAGCTCTGCGGGATCAGGATGGTATCGTAGATTCCGCCGGCGGTGAACAGATGATCCAAGCGAGGGCTATCAAGGCCGTCGGCGGGTGCCTGCGCGGCCACGATCTCCTGCCACCGCTGATCGGTGTCCGGCAGGCCGTTCCACAGATCGTGGGACTCCAAGGAGCTGAGCGAGACGAACCAGTGCAGCATGTTTCGCTCTCCTGCGCGGCGCTCGAAGGGATGCGCTGAGATGAGCCCCCGGTACTTCGCATTGACATGGTCGCTGAGTTTGAGGAGAGCGACTCGGGCGCGGTCACCTGCGGTGGGCAGGCACTGCATTCTGCGCTCCACGATCACACCAGCTGAGGCGGAAGTTAGTACGTCGGGTTCCGTTTCCATGCGGGTCTGGTTCATCTTGGCTCCGAATCGGGATGGGAGAGTGGAACGTCCGTGACGATAATCACTCCCTCGCAGTGCAGCCGCTCAATGCTGAGCACGGGTCCCCCGGTTGGGCTTGATACGTTCACCACAGTCGGAGCTTGAGAGGATGGCAAGAATGAACGCAGCGCATGGTGCCTCTGCGCCGCTACTGCGACCCAAGATCGTCCGTCTGGGCCCCAACCTGTGTGGCGCGGCGTTCTCCCTGATGAAGATCGTCCCGGCTCACCACATTCTGCGCGCGGCGCTGCGTGAAGGGCGAATAGGCCCGGAAACTACGATCGTCGAGTCGACCAGTGGCACGTTCGGTCTGGCCCTGGCGATCGAAGCTGCGCTGATTGGGCGCCCGCTGGTTCTGGTGAGCGATCCCGCGATGGATCCGCGGCTGCTGCGCCGCGTGCGAGATCTGGGTGCTCGGGTCGAGATCTGTGATACGCCTTCCGCCTTGGGGGAGTATCAGAGCGTCAGGCTGGAGGCGCTGGCCCGAATTCGTGAAGAAATCTCGGACCACTTCTGGCCCTGTCAGTACGACAACTATCTGAATCCTGATTCCTATGCAGGTGCCGCCGACGACATCCGCAGCGAGATCGGCGAGATCGATGCGCTCGTGGGTCCTGTCGGCTCGGGAGGATCGATGTCGGGATTGGTGCGCAGGATTCGGGAATTCAGCGACATTGAGGCGGTTGCCGTCGATACCCCCGGCAGCATTCTGTTCGGGTGCCCTGACCGAGAGCGTGAGTTGCGGGGCCTGGGCAACAGCATCATGCCCCGAAATCTGGACCACGCCCTGTTCGACTCGGTGCACTGGTGCGGTGCCGGCATCGCCTACCGGGCGACGCGGCAGCTGCATCGTCGCCACACGGTCTTCCAAGGGCCCACAAGTGGCGCAGCGTATCTCGTGGCTCGGTGGATGTCGGCCCAGAGCCCGGATCGAATTTTCGTGGCGATCATGCCCGACGACGGGACTCGCTACCTTGATACAGTCTACGACGATGCATGGCTGGCTGGCCATCGATATCAGAGGGAGGTGGCGGACGCTGCCCTGGCCCGGGGGCCGCAGCTGGTGAGTGGTCCGGAGTATGCGGAGGGCGACTGGTCGATGTACCCTTGGGCCCGACGTAGCCTCGCCGACGTTGCCGCCCAATCCACGATGACGGCAGTATGAGCATTATTACTCCGCCCGAGAGGCGCGACGCCGGTCACGACACTGGCCGACTCACCCGGACCCTGCATCCTGAGGCACACCAGGTGGTCTACGGAGCTCCGAATCCAGCTGCAGATCTGGCGACGCTGCGCCTCACGAGCCGAATTGATCGCGTGCATGTCTTGGGTCTGAGATCAAGTGGCCTCCTGACAGTGGCTGAGACGGCGCAGCTGTTGGATGCCATCCAGACGGTTGAGGCGTTGAACTACGCCCCTGTGCTCGAGCGTCCGCGGCCGCGGGGTCTGTATCTGGTCTACGAGCAAGTGATCTCAGAGCTCGCTGGCCCGGGCATCGGCGGGAAGTTGCACACGGGCCGGTCCCGAAACGACCTCAATGCCACGGTGGCAATCCTGATGACGCGTGAGGGGGCTGAACGGATGGTCGCGGACGGAATTCGGCTGCTGGCGGCGTTGCTCGGTCGCGCGGAGAAGTACGCCCATGCGGTGATGCCCATCCACACGCACTCGCAGCCGGCCATGCCGATCACGTACGGCTACTACCTTACGGGAGTCGCGTTGGCTCTCGCCCGGGATCTGGCAGCAGTCGGTCATGCAGCCTTCGACCACGATGTCTGCCCGCTCGGTGCGCACGCGGTGGCGGGGACGAATGTGCCGTTGAACACCAAGCTCACAGCGCGGCTTCTGGGTTTCGGCTCGGGGCCGATGCACGCCGTTGACTCCATCGCGTCCCGGGACACCTCCGTGCGTACGTTGTCGGCTGCGACCTTGGCGAGCATCACGGTGTCGCGGCTGGCGGCGGATCTGCAGTTCTGGAGCACTCAGGAGGCAGGCTTCGTCGCGTTCCCGGATTGGCTGGTGGGTAGCTCGTCTGCCATGCCACAGAAGCGCAATGCCTTTCTCCTGGAACATCTCAAGGCTCGCCCGGCACAGGTCCTCGGGGCCTTGGTCGCTGCTTGCACAGCAGAGAAGGCCGCTCCCTTCACGAACTCAATCGAGGTGGGCACGGAGGCAATGGCACGCGTCATGCCCGCGCTGGACGAAGTCTGCGACCTTCTGCGCTTGGCCAGCTTGGTCGTTGCGGGCGCCCAACCTGTTCCGGATCGGATGCTCGGATCCGCTACAAGGGGCTTCGTCGGCGCCACTGCGGCCGCCAATCGGCTGGTGGCTGCAGGGGTTCCCTTCCGCGAAGCCCACCATGTCGTCGGAGCGGCCGTACGCGACGCTGTCGTGCGAGGGGAGACTCGGCTGGACCTCCCGGAGGCGGCCGGAGACGCCCCTGAGCTGAATGAGCTGGTGGCCGAGGCCAGATTTGGGGGTGGGCCGGGGGCTCTGGAGGCTGCCATGTCCCATGCACACCAGCTGCGACAGGAGCTCGTGCGTTGGCTTCGTGATCGCACGCGCCGGCAGGACTTGGATCTCAAGGTCATGCGGGTTCTGCTGGATGCTCACTCCGTCGGCAAGGAAGGCAGCGCGTGACCGGCTACACTCCCGAGGCGGGCAGCAGGCCCACTCTCCTTCTCGTGGAGTCCAACACAACGGGATCGGGGCGGCAGTTCTGGCTGCGGGCGCAGTCGCTGGATCTGCGACCGGTCATGTTAAGCGCCGACCCGCAGCGTTACCCCACTTTGTTCGACGACCAGGTGGAGGTCGTGCAGGTGGATACACGCGACGAGCAGGCGCTGCTGGCCGCTGCGAGACGTCAGCGGGGTGTGGTGGGAGTCGTGACGAGCTCTGACCTCTTTGCCGTGCCTGCAGCCCACCTTGCCAAGAACCTGGGTCTGCGCGGCGACGATCCGGACTGCGTCGCCGCTTGCCGGAATAAGGGCCGGCAGCGCGAGCTTCTGGCTGATGCGGGGGTCCCGGGTGCCTCCTTTCAGATCGCGACGACAGCGGACGAGGCCGTGCTTGGCGCGGAGGCCATCGGTCTGCCTGTCGTGGTGAAGCCGCTCGATGGCTCAGGCTCCGTCGGGGTGCGGCTGTGCAACGACGCTCGCGAGGTCGCTGAGTGGGCCGGGAAGCTCCTCACTGAGCGGTCTGAACTGCTTGTCGAGGAGTTCATCGTCGGGCCGGAGTACTCGGTTGAGCTTTTCAGCAAAGTCCCGGTGATGGTCGTCGCCAAGCTGCTGGGTGAGCCGCCACAGTTCCTTGAGATCGGCCATGACCTGCCCGCCCCGCTGAGGGATGTTGATGCGCAGGAGCTCCGGGACACGGCTGCCGCGGCAGTCGCAGCATTGGGAGTCGGGACATTCGCAGCGCATGTCGAGTTGCGGCTCTGCGCCGATGGCCCCCGCATCATCGAGGTAAACCCGCGCTTGGCCGGCGGCATGATCCCTCGCGCGGTGCAAAGGGCGACCGGCCAAGACCTGGTGGAATCTGTCATCCGGGCGGCGGCCGGATTGCCGCCCAGCGATGTCCCGCGCCATGGGGGAGCGGCGGCGATTCGGTTCCTGGTAGCACCTCGTGAAGGAGTGATCACGGGGTGGGCATTGCCGCAGCCCAACGCGAGCGACCAAGTTGATGTGGTCATGCTGGCTGGCGTTGGAAACCGGCTGGAGCTGAACGGGTCCTTCCGAGATAGAGTGTGCTGCTTTGTGGCAGGCGGGCGCGACCTCGATGAGGCTCGAGATCGGGCAGCTCGGGCGCTAGCCGCGTCGGCGGTCTACGTGGCTTGAGAGGAATCGACGCTCGGGCGATGCGGAATCGGGGTCCGGATTCCTCCGTGTCGCTAGGGTGGAGGAGTCCCTAGTGTCTCGTGTCGTTAGTTTCTTTTGGGTTTGCTTTGGTGAGGTTGTCGCG